>JAGMDR010000429.1 GCA_023128595.1 Planctomycetota bacterium
CCTCCGTCTCTTTGAGGTCGCCGATGACCTCCCCGCTTCTTATCTTGAAGTCCGCGCTGTACCAATAGCCCAATACAAACTTCGAGACCTGTACCGTAACCTCCTTGGCCGCTTCCTGTATCCCCGTTGCGAAGAAGTACAGCTTCTTCGGAACATCCACCACATCCGTCCCGTCGGAGAACTCGCTCCACAGGATAACGTCATTCTGCTGCGATGCGTACTGCTTGCTCAACTGGTTCTTCCCGGCAACCGGATTGAAAACGCCTAAACGGATTCTGTATCGGTACGTCTTGCCCGGCTCGGCCGTATCATCGTGGGCCCAGAACACCAATTCATCCATCTTGCGAAGATCAGTCAGAGGGTTAATCAGAATCAGATCTAATTCATCATAGACATCCTGCGTCGTCGGCCTCGCCGGCTTGCCTGTCACCAACACCGACTCGCCGTAGAGCCCATAGTCCTGCTCAAAGCCAGTCTCATCGCGTCGGCTCCCTCTCGGCGAGCGAGTTCGTCCGCCCAGACGCCCACTATCCCCATACTCTGACCCTGACCTGCCGGTTCGCCGGTCATAGCGCCCGCTTGTCCCGCTCCCGCCGTACATCGCATCTATAACGCCGCCCGCTACACCACGGCTTCCGCCGCCGGCACTTCTGCGCCCCCCTGAAACCGACACTCGGCGCGAGGCGCTCTGACTATCGCGCCGCTCGTCCTCTTCCTCTTTGACCCTGCGCTTCTCTTCCAGCGTCTCTGTTTTCTGAATGGTCTTGTACTCTGTATGCAGCAGCGGAGGAAACCACTCCTCATTTGCAGATGCTATCTGATAGGCCAACGGCTGAAGCAGATCCATCTGCACATCCCTGCTGTCGTACTGGAGCATCCGCACCATCAAACCGCCGGGCGGCAAATCCGAAACCTTCTCTACCATCTCAAACAGATCCCTGTGGCGATCAATCTTTATGCGGGCCACATCCCGCCATTCGCTCCAAATGCTATCGCTGTTCATTTCTTGTCTCTGCAAATGAACGGCGGCGAAAAGCGGCTGCGCATAGCAAGGGTCACGCCACTCCAACTTCACATCCCTGCCGGCAAAACTCTCACCGAACCTCTCGTATAACCCGGCGACATCAAAACTTCCCTGCACCGTTACAAGATCGAGATCATTCGGCTCATACCCGACATTGGCAGACGGGATCTCGGCGGTAATCTCTTGCGCAGGCGCATAAACCACCGCCCTGATATGCCCGACCGCTACTTCATCCACCCCGCCGATCAGAGGAAGATTATACTTCCTGATACCACCTCGCCCTTGTGGATTAGACTCAGGCACCGGGGGCCAGATGCCAAAGTCAACCCCGGTTATCGCCGAGGCCAGCCTGGCACGATATTCAGGCAATCTCGGTTCATAGGGCTCAGGCGGCTCCGGTGGCTGATCCAGTATCGTCCCCAGCTCCGTCGCCTGGTCCTTGATGTGCTCATCAATAGCCCCGGGACTGTACTTGCGGCCATCGTAGCTGACCATATTGGGGCTCAAGAACACTCGCGTGATCATAAGCCAGATGCACACTAACCCCACTATCCCAAGCACTATCTTCTCAACGTGTTCCTCTAAAAAGCCTAATATCTTATCCATTTCTTAAACCCCACATCTGCTCTCAAACCTGATCTCACGCCTTTTTTCGACCCTCTGCTGCTCATCGCCACTGGCTTTGCTGCTGCTCGGCTTGCTCAGGCACGCCTTTTAACATCTCCGGCTTAATTGCATCGTATGCCTTCTTGTTAAAAACATATTCGCAAACCAAATCCAGCTCGACAACCGCATCTGCGCCGTAGCGATACAGCACCTGGGTCGGTTCCATGCGGTCGACCGATCTGAACTTGCTTTCCAAAACAGTTATCTGATTGTGCGTGAAAACCTGCGCCTGCGCCAGCTCGTCGAAGGAACCCTTGAATTTGTGCTGCTTGGTGCTGCAGAGCTCCTTCATAAAGGGCAAAACCGATTTCACACCGACTACAACAGCAACGTTAAAATGTATAACGTCAATATCATCGTTGCCTAATCTTGCCGTGCAGCTCTCGGTAAGCCCGTCCTTCTCCGCAGAAACGTAGGCGGGCTTGTCGCCGGCTTCCTTGCTTGCTGTAGTCCCTATATAACTACGTCTTGGTCTTGAATACGCCTGATACCCTGAGGGCGCCGATGCGCTTGTGTTCCTCGGGTCCGTCGTGAAACTTACGCCGATAAGCCGTTTGACCGGAGCCGTCAAAACGTTGCTCGAGGCGGAGTTCATCGCGCCGATGGTATCTAAAACGTCTTCGATAACCCAGTAACCCAACTGGTAAAACCAGCAATCCTTGATCGCATCTTCCGGATTGACGTCATATTTGTATTCGCCCCAGAATTCGTACCCGGCCAGGTATGTCGGATTCGCATAAACCGAACACGATTTCGCCCTGTCAAGGCATATCTCCTCGCGTATCGTCGCCGCCACATCGTTTACCATGCCCGACGAAATGTCGTAACGACCTCTCGAGGGCGCCGAATAAAGGCTCCTCGACGGCGCCGAGTAAAGGCTCCTCGACGGTGCCGAGTAAAGGCTCCTCGAGGGCGCCGAATACAGCGATGAAGACCTCCCCCTTCCAACAGACGAGTCTCCCGAAGCATTCCTCACACCTCTGTCCAGCTCGACATCGGTCGGACAATCATTCGCATTGACACGAGTGAGCTGTGCGTCAATGCCCTCCTGAAACCGTTGCCCGAACATCTTGAAAATCAACACAGAGGTATCGTTGGGCGCAGGAAATATATCGTAGCTCAATAACTCACGCTGCGTGCTCTCAATGGCAAGAGTCGCAATGTCCTTCGCGTCCTTGGCGTACACCGCCTCACGCTTTGCAACCTCTTTGGGTTGCTCACGAGACCCGGCGGTCTGGAGTTCGGACCTGATCCTGTTGCCAACCGAGACACTCGTTCGCCTCACGCGCTCTTTCAGACTGCTGCTCCACAGCCTGGCAGGTATAAAAAGCAGCAGAGCAACCAGCGTTATGATTATTGACGCCAGCAGCGACATATTGCTCTTTAGAATGCTTAATTTCTGTAAGATATCTTTGAAATTCGGTACATCCATTTTGACTCACCAATCTTCTTCAGGGGTTAACTGTCCTGGACCCGTAGGCCTGGGAACCGGCGAGGCCGGCCGCACCGGATACCCTTGCATTGACTGCGCCGGCAACCCGGAATCACCAAGTCCTCCCGTGTCGGGGGGCTTCGGTGCATCTCTCCAGACAAACTTAATATTCAACACAAACCAATGGTCATTGACTTGATAAACGGGCTTGGCGCGGATGAGCGTTGGATTGCCGTTCTCGTCCAGCACAGGGGTCTTGCTGATCAGCTCCTTTGTCATCGGGTCAACCAGAATCAAATTAGCCTGTTCGTTCCAGCCCGGGCTGGTTCCTCTTACGGGCGTGTACCTGACGCTCTGCTCGCCAATCCCTGTCGGCATCATCCCTTCCTGCAAATCCACTTCACCTACTTCCAGCTTGAAATGGTTGGGATCGGTCTTTCCATACAGCTCAAACGGGCTGTTACCGTCGGCAACGAAATCGTCAAGGTGCAGCAGTCGAGTAACAAATCCCCACCTCTCCGGCCGTCTCTCTGCTCCGGGAGGATCTATCAGCATCTCTATGCTCTCATACGGGCTGTAGCCCGCAATAGTCACCACAAAACCGGGCTTTTTCTCCTCTACGGCTTCCTGGGTCGCTCCCATTCCCATTGGATCGTACATGCCATAATCCGCTCCGGGCCTCCGCATTTCCTCCATCAGCCTATAGTCGTCGGCACCCCTGGGACCCTCATCGTCATCGTCATACAATCCGCCGGTGCCAAAACTGCCGCGGCTCATCTGCCACATATCCCTACCGCCGAACCGCGCCGCCGAAAGATCCTTTGTAAAGTAGGCAGACATATTCGTTATGAATAACTGCTTGCGCTGCTTGCGAGGAACCGCCAGAACTCCTTCCACGTCGCCCCCCTCAAAAGCGGCATAAAGCCTGGCCTGCATGGGATTGTTCCTGGTGTTCGGCAAAGTCGAGAGGATCGTTTCATGCAAAGACGGAATTATCTCACGATACTTAAAAGGTTCAAATTCTTTGTCTATTGCAAGTTCATACTCGGAAACCTGGGCCAGTGCGTCTGTTACACCCTGACTGGTCTGCCTGGCATCGGCAAGGACTGCGTTGCTTGCCTGGCGAGCCTGACTCTTCCTTGTATGGCTCAGGCTGTCAAAAAAGGTTCTGCCCAGCGCCATAACTGAAACCGCAAGCAGCAGGCACGCCGCCCCAATAAACCACCGGCCCTTGCCCGCCCAGGCCATCGACCGAGCAACGCTGCGCGGCAGCAGGTTGCTCTCTATGCCGCCCAGGCCAAGACCCTGAAGGGCAAGCCCATAAACAACCGCAAACTCGCATATATTCTCACCGAACTTCGCCGCCGGAACGCTCGGACCTATGGCAAGCCTCTTGAATGAATCAGGCCTTTCCACCGGCATCTGCAGCGTCTGCTGCAGGTACTTGAGCAGCCCGCGAAGCTTCGTCCCGCCTCCCATGCCAATCACCCTAACTACCTTTGTCTTCGGGTTGGAGCTCTTAAAGAAGCCCAGCGACCGCTGCACCTCGGAAGCCAAATCGCTGAATACAGGACGCATCGCCTGGAATATCTGACGGGCATACTTACTCACCGGAGCTGTGCGTTTTAGCTTCTCGGCCTTTTCAAAATTTAATCTAAACGTATCCGCAATCGCCCTCGTAAAGGTGTTGCCCCCTATCAGAATGCACCTCTGCCATACCGCAGATTTTGTGCAGACAACCAGGTCCGTAATCTCCGCCCCCACATTAAGAACAACAGTGGCGCGACTGTCGGAGCTAACCAGGTCCGGACGGTCGTACAACACGTAGTTGTACAGCGCCATCGGCGCCATCTGCACGTAGCTGACCTGAATATCTTCCCGGTCGTAATGCTCCAGCGCAGCATTGACCACGTCGTTCTTAATCGCAAAGATACCCACCTTCAGCTCTGCGCTGTCATCCTCCGTCATCAACTGCCAGTCCCACTGCACGTCGTTGATGTCAAAAGGGATCTGTTGAACGGCTTCGAACTTAACGATTTCGGGAACACGCTTCGCCTCGACGGGCGGCAAATTCACGAACCGAGCAAAACTGTTCTGACTCGACACCGATACTGCGACCTCGTCCATGCTCAAATCGTGCTTGTTCACAAACCTGCGCAGACTCAACGCGACAAGCTCTTCCTTTTCCGCCTCAGTCACGCCGCTTCCCGAAAGGATCTTACCGTGCCGGATCTTGTCGAAGCCGATTACCTCCGCGGCCCCGCGCTCCGTGCTCAGATGCAGCGCCTTGAGCGAACTGTTGCCTATATCGATTGCCCAAACGGTTTCGGTTCCTGCGGCCATTACTAACCTCCCACTTTACGGTAAAAACGCCGGCCGATTAACCTTGTCAACTCTTTCGACCAAATATAGATTATATCATATTATGAAGACTTTTTCCATAAATACCCTTGGCTGCAAAGTCAACCAATACGAAAGCCAGCAGATTCGAGAGCTGCTCGAACAACTCGGACTGCGCCAAGTCGAGCCATCCAATAAATCGGACCTTCTCGTTGTTAACACCTGCTGTGTAACCCATACTGCCTCAGCCAAGAGCCGACAATCCATCCGAAAATCTCAAAGGCTGAATCCCGATGCCGTCATAGTCGTCTGCGGCTGTCTGCCTACTGTACAAATCGGCGAATTGGACGCTGCAACTCAAAATGTTCACCTGGCAAAAAGCCACGACGACTTGGCTGCTCAACTGCGTCAGATAGCCGGCGGCAACGTTACCACCTCCGAGTCGCAATACTATCAAACCTGCCCAAACACCACTATTAGACCAGA
The DNA here is from genome assembly GCA_023128595.1 of Planctomycetota bacterium. Lineage (GTDB taxonomy): Bacteria > Planctomycetota > Phycisphaerae > Sedimentisphaerales > Anaerobacaceae > DAOVRL01. The sequence continues at coordinate 5,949 of JAGMDR010000429.1, forward strand.
AAGCAGCCATAAAATCAAGTGTAAAAACGAATTGCCAAATTTGCCCAACCTGCCACCGTTGAGCTCCTTCAAGGGCCATACAAGGGCCTTTCTTAAGGTCCAGGATGGCTGTGATGGGTACTGCAGCTACTGTATTGTACCCAAAACACGTCCTTTTGTTCACAGCAAGCCGCCCGAGGCGGTTCTCAGAGAGGCGCAAGCCCTCGTTGGGAGCGGGCACCGGGAAATCGTCGTCACGGGAATATTTCTCGGTGCTTACAGCCAAGAGAGCGTGCGGCGAAAGAGCTGGCCGAACCGGCAAAACGACAAATTGGCGGACCTGCTCGATAAAGTAGCGGAAATACCCGATTTGGCACGTATAAGACTAAGCTCGCTGGAGCCGGCGGATGTTACGCCGCGACTGCTCGATACGCTCTGTAAGCACGATAACATTATGCCGCACTTGCACTTGTCGCTCCAGTCTGGGTCAAACGCGGTCCTCAAAAAGATGTGCAGGCAATACGACGCCGACGAATTCCGCCGGAGGGTAGAGTCGATCAAGGCTCGGCTGGACAGACCCGCTATAACGACCGATATAATCGTTGGTTTTCCCGGTGAGACAGATGCCGAATTCGAGCAAACCGTCGATTTGGCAAAAGAGGTTGGCTTTGCAAAGACGCACGTTTTCACCTTTTCGGCGCGCAAAGGCACCGCCGCCGCGCGCATGCAAACCACTGTAGATAATAGGGTTATAAAAGAGAGATCGAGAATACTGCGTAATCTAAATGCGGAATTGGGCAGAAAATTTCGGGGGCAATTTGTCGGGGAAACCACCCAAATCTTGGTCGAAAGCAATAATGGACAGATCTGCGGGCGGAGCGAAAGATACTTTATGGTATATCTCGATGGAACAGAAAAATACCCGAGCAAGAACGAGCTGCTCACGGTGAAATTGCTCGAAAATCACAAAGATGGAATGCTTGGACACCTACTTGAAAAGTAGGCAAGGATCGAGAGCGAAACCTTATGTAGCCGGGTGGGCAGGACTTGGCAGTGAACGGGAATTACCCACCGTAGGCGACCTACTTGAAAAGGTA
>JAGMDR010000043.1 GCA_023128595.1 Planctomycetota bacterium
TAAACGGCTCGTGCATTCCCAGCTCCCTGCCGAACCTCGAGGCCCGGCGGAGTATCCTGCGAATCACATATCCGCGGCCTTCGTTGGAGGGCGTCGCGCCGTCGGTTATCGCGAAGGTCACCGCACGAATATGGTCGGCGATTACCCGAAAGGCATTATCGGTTTTATTGGCGAGCTTTGAGGTGTATTTGTGGCCGATTATCCGGCCGGTGCGACCGATTATGGGCATAAACAGGTCGGTATCGTAGTTGCTCGGTTTGTTCTGCAGCACAGCGACGAATCTTTCGAGGCCCGCACCGGTGTCAACATATTTGGCCGATAACGGCAGAAGCTCACCGCCGCTCTGGCGATTGAATTGGATGAAAACGAGATTCCACAGCTCGATATATCTCGCACAGCCGGCGTTGACGCTGCACTTGTGGCCCGGGACATTCTTCATATCGCAGGCGCCAGGCCCAAGGTCAATGTGTATTTCGCTGCAGGGCCCACAAGGCCCGGTCTGGCCCATCTCCCAGAAGTTGTCCTTTTTGCCGAAGGCCAAAACATGGTCGGCGGATATCGACGTGACTTTGGTCCAAAGCCGGGTGGCCTCGTCATCTCTTGGAAGGCCGTCGGCCTGGTCGCCGCCAAAGACCGTCGCCCACAAGCGGTCCGGCTCAATGCCCCAGACCTTCGTGAGCAGCTCCCAGGCCCACTCGATTGCCTCGGCCTTGAAGTAGTCGTCGAACGACCAGTTGCCTAACATCTCAAAAAACGTGTGGTGGTAGGTGTCTTTGCCGACTTCCTCGAGGTCGTTGTGTTTGCCGCTCACCCGCAGGCATTTCTGGCTGTTGACCGCCCGCGGAGACTCCGGGGCCGTCAGACCCAGAAATATATCCTTGAACTGGTTCATTCCCGCGTTGGCAAAGAGCAGCGTCTCGTCGCCGATGGGGACTATTGGCGAGCTGGGGACAAAGTCGTGGCCCTTGTCCTTGAAGAAATCGATGAAGCCGGTTCTGATTTGCTTTGCAGTCAACATCTCACATCTCGAATTTTGTTTACGTCATTTCGCGACTACTGCCCTGTCACAACTCAGACGATGGATGTCATTGCGAGCGAAGCGAAGCAATCTCTACCGTTTGAAGACAGAGATTGCCACGGCCTTTCAGGCCTCGCAATGACAACTCCTCAAATCATATTTAACAGAGCACCAGCCGGACTATCGGCAAGATCCGCCCGGCCAATCACACAAGGCCCTTGGCGAGAAGGACCTTGTTCTTAATTTCTTCGCACAGGTCTTTATTTTCAAGGAGGAATTTCTTGGCGTTCTCCCTGCCCTGGCCCAGCCGCATGCTGCCGTAGTTGAGCCAGGCGCCGCTCCTTTCGACGACCTCACAACCCAGGGCCAAATCGAGCAGGTCGCCCTCGTAGCTGATGCCGCTGTCGAACATAATGTCGAACTCCGTGTCCTTAAAGGGCGGAGCGATCTTGTTCTTTACGACCCTGGCCCGGATCCGTGAGCCGATGGCGCCTTTGTTGTCCTTTATGGTTGTAATGCGTCGCAAATCGATACGCACGGAACTGTAGAACTTCAGCGCTCTTCCACCGGGCGTCGTTTCGGGATTGCCGAACATCACGCCGATCTTCATTCGGATTTGGTTTATGAAGATAAGGGCGGTCCTGCTCTTGCCGATGATGGCCGTGAGTTTTCTCATTGCCTGGCTCATCAATCTGGCCTGCAGTCCGACGTGGATGGCGCCCATTTCCCCTTCTATCTCGGCCTTTGGCGTCAGTGCGGCCACCGAGTCAACGACGATGACATCGATCGAGTTGGAGGCTATCAGCATCTCGACTATGTCGAGGGCCTGCTCGCCGGTGTCGGGCTGGCTCACTAACAGCGAGCCGACGTCAATCCCCAGCCTTTTCGCCCAGGTCGTATCGAGTGCGTGCTCGGCGTCGATAAAGGCTGCGATGCCGCCGGCCTGCTGGGCGCCGGCTATCACGTGAAGCGCCAGAGTGGTTTTGCCGGACGACTCCGGCCCGTACAGCTCGGTGACCCGGCCCCGCGGGATGCCCACCCCGCCCAGAGCGATATCCAGCGACAGCGAGCCGGTGTGGATGCCCTCAATCCTGGCGTATCTGTGCTCGTCCATTTGCATGATAGCGCCCTGGCCGTATTGCTTTTCGATCTGTGCGATCACGCGCTGCAGCGCGGCCTCTTTGCCGCCCGTCGGGGGTCTCAAACGCTCTATTTTGCGTTTAGCTGTTTGAGATGTTTTCGTCTTTGCCATTTTCCTTTCCTCCAATTCAGTTAGGCGCTCAGCGTATAGTATCATCGTTCCTGCGCAAGCAGGAATCTATAATCTGTCCGCTATGCGCTGTCCTCTAATTCATAATTTCCCAATACAGTATAGATTGGGCCTTTCGGTGTCAACTGGCTCTGATAGACGCAGACCGAATCGGCCGGCATAGTCCCGAGCTTGAAATCCTTGTATTCTTCGGTCAATTGCGCCAATTTGAAGCCCGCCTTCGAGTTTCTCACCCGGCAGAGCGTCAGGTGGCCCGAGAATTTCCTCTTTTCCTTGGGCCAGCCGGCCGAGGCCAACTGCCCCTCGAGGTCCTCCTGCAATGCAAGTAACTGATCGCACGTCTCGCCCACGCCTACCCACAAGACCCTTGCGCTTCTACCGCCGAAGTGGCCCACGGTTTCAACGTCGATATCGAAACTGTTGTGTCGCCCTGCGACGTCCTTTGTTATGTTGCAGACATCGACCACCTGCTCATCTTTGATCTCGCCGAGGAATTTCAGCGTCAGGTGCACGTTCTGCGGATTGACCCACTTGGCGTCACTCTTTTTGATGTCTATCTTGCTTCGCAGCTCGCTCTGCAAATCCGCCAGGGCCTTTTTGACTGCCTCGTCAATATCTATCGCAATAAATACTCGCATCTTGTCCGCCGATCAAAAGCTTGTCACTTCGCGCAGGTTTTCAAGCCTGCTGTCGATATCGGTCTTGTTTATCAAGGTCAGGCCCTGCAGTGAGAAATCAGCTATGGTGAATGAAGCCGTCACGGTGCCGTAGGCAATTGCCGTCTTCAACGTCGCAAAGTCCGTCTTGCCGCTCTGTGCCAGATAACCCAAAAGGCCGCCCGCGAAGCTGTCGCCGGCGCCGGTGGGGTCCCTTACCTCGGAGGCAGGGTACGCAGGCAGCACAAACCTCTCGCCGTCGGCACTGCACATAAGCGACCCTGACTCGCCCTTCTTGATAACAACAACACCCAGGCCCATATCCAGAATAATCCGCCCGGCCTTTATCAGATTGTGCTCGCCCGCCAGCAACCTCGCCTCGTCCTCGTTGATTATCAAGCAGTCTGCCTTGGCCAGCAGCGATTTCAGGTCGCCCAGGTGGTCCTGTATCCAGCAGTTCATCGTATCGACGGCGACGAAAACGGGCTCGCGGACCTGCCCGAGCAATTCGAGTTGCAGCTTCGGCGTGGTATTGGCCAGGAATACGAGCTCGCTGTCGGCGAATGCTTCCGGCACCGGCGGCGGCGCCTCGGCCAGGACGTTTAGCTCGATGTAGTCCGTCGTCCGCTCGTCCATATTCTCAGCATAAGAGCCGCCCCAGCGAAAGGTCTTGCTCTGCGGCCTGACCTCAAGGCCCGCCAAATCGACGTCCCTACCTGCAAAAACCTCACCGAGATCAAATGGACAATCCGCGCCGACAACGCCCACAAATCTGACCGGCCCAAAAAAGCTCGCCGCCATACTAAAATAAACAGCCGACCCACCCAGACAATCCTCACTAACGCCATACGGCGTCCTGACCGTATCAATCCCTATCGAGCCGGTTACTAACAGCGACGTATTCATATTCTACTTTCCTATCAACAGCACTTCCTCAGAATGATTCGTGCTCAAAACATACTTGTAATTCTTACTTGTAATTCGAGATTTGTTACTCGGGCGCTTGTTAGATTTCTTCAATTACCAACTTCCAGGTGCATCCATAATGATTTCCTCTTTTGTCCCCAATTTCAGAGATCCAATCACTCCCTCCTTCTTTTGCGTGCCTGTTTTCAATATATTCCTTCATATCTTGTATTGCATCAAATTCATGCCGGTTTCCATTCGTATCATCTAGCCAAAACATTACCAAACCACCTTTCAGAATTACTGCTGATGACACTTATAGTTGGTGGACACGTATAGTACTCATCCGATATCTTCATGGCATGGCAATTCTCCAAGAATTTGGCTTGCGCATGAAGGAACTCCGTTCCGCGAAAGGGATAACCCAAGAGGAGTTGGCCGGATTAGCTGGTCTCAGCCGGCAATACCTCGGCGATGTTGAACGCGGCACGAGAAATATTTCCTTGGTAAACATCGAAAAAATCGCAACAGCCTTGCAAACAACACTTTCAGAACTGTTGAAGTTCAAATGAAAAACACTCTAATAGGCCTTGAATCCTCTAGCATAATGCCTTTGGTGGCAATTACCCCACTGACACAAGAATGTTACGAGAACATATGGGGTAATCATCTCACTGACACACTAATCGCACATGAGGATTCCATTAGCGAGTTACAAGATATCTTTAAATTCAGAGCTAACACGTTTTACTCAAATCCTATCACACGCCTTGAGAAAGTCAAAGATTTTCCACCTTCAGAAAGGATGTCCCTAAAAGGGATGTCTTTGAAACTCCTTCTTGACGGACAAATGGGCGGCTGGATTGGTAACAAGAACAGCCGTGTCCAAACATTCGTCTTATCCTTGTGGGTGATGCGAATTACAAAAACAACATCTGTTCATGTACTGCTTGCACTTCACATGACTGCGACATCAAGATCTTAACAGGCAGACGGAGAAAAGAAATCCTTAACCTAATATGAGTTGCAGTGTCACCGGCGTAAACGAAATATCCGGATAGAAGTTCTGTTCTTTGGAAAGAACCATCTCATACCCATGGCCTTCAGCAAACTTACACAGTTCAGGAAGGAGGAGAATTTCCATTATTTTTGAAATGACTTTTGTATCGCCGGAGATTGTGTATATATTCTTTGCGACATCAATAAAGCCTTTTACGACCCAATCACCGCTGTCCGTGGCGACAACCTTATTGAACGATTCAGCATAGCTCAACAGTTGATTTCTGAATCTTTCTTTGAGACGCCGATTTTCTTGGGATTTTGCCATATTCAACACCTATTCCGCTTTCCCATCTCTGCCAAACTTCTCCAGCGTATTGTCTATTCTGGCCAATGTTTCTTCCTTGCCGAGCATCCGGACTGAGTCAAAGATCGGGGGGCTGACGGTGGTACCGCAGATGGCCACCCGCAACGGCTGGGCGACTTTGCCTAAGCCGAGCTGCTTTTTCTCTGCCAAGCTGCGCAGCATATTCTCGATTTGCTCTTCGGTGAACTCATTCATCGCGGCGAGTTTATCGCGAACGACAGCCAGCACCGCCAGGCCGTCATTCTTCAAGAGTACCTTCTTGACGGCCTTATCTTCGTACTCGATCGCATCGCTGTCTAAGAAAAGGAACCTGCTCTTGCGGTCGATATCAGCCAGCGTCCTGGCGCCTTCGCAGATCCTTATCAACTCTGAAAGACGCTCGTCGTCGGCTGCAACCACGGGGGAATCAACCACCTTCAAGTAATGCTTCAGATGCCGGAGGAGTTTCTCCGGCGAGGTCATTTTGATGTGCTCGGTGTTGAAGGCGATCAGCTTTTTGCGGTCAAAGAGGCTGTTGCTTTTGGTCAATCTCGCTAAGTCGAAGGCCTCGATAAGCTCGCCGACCAGCATAATCTCGCGGTTATCGCCCGGGTTCCAGCCCAGAAGCGCCAGGAAATTCACCATTGTCTCAGGCAGATACCCGCTCTTGAAGAAATCGACGATATTGATCTCCGGCAGCGGCACGCCGAGGTATTGGGCCATTGCGTCGATGCTCGGCATATCGGGCGTGGTCTCGCCCTTGACAAAGGAATCAAGCTCGTCGCAAGTCAGCTTGCCGATGTCCGCAAGCTTGTCGAGGTCAACATCCTGCAAGGTCCCGATAGCGTTGCGAAGTGTCTTCGGGCGCTCGCGTTTGGAGAGCTTGCCCCCGCTGTCACTGACGGTGACGGACATGTGCGCATACTTGGGAAGCTCGCCAAATCCCAAAGCTCTCCACAGCGCCTGCTGGCCGGGCGTGTTGTTGAGGTGCTCCTGGCCGCGGATGACGTGAGTAATCTTCATCGAGTAGTCATCGACGACGCAGGCGAAGTTGTAAGTCGGGAAGCCGTCGCTTTTCTGTATGATAAAATCGCCTATCTCGCCCGGTGCAAAGGTGATTTCGCCGCGGACCACATCCTGAACCACCAAAAGCTCACCCTGCGGCACCGCGAAGCGCACCGTCACGGGCTTGCCCTGGGCGCGGGCCTGTTCTGCATCGCGGTCGGTTGGGAACTCTGCCGGCCGCGCATAGAGAAAGCCACCTTTGTCGGCCTCAGCCTGCCTGCGCTGTGCCTCAAGTTCTTCGGGCGTATCGAAGCAGTAATAGGCCTTTTTCTCATCGAGCAGTTGTTTTACATATTTGTCGTAGATTTCCCTTCGCTCGGACTGCAGGTACGGGCCGTTTGGGCCACCGACTTGGGGGCCTTCGTCCCACTCGATTCCCAGCCAGCGCAAGTCGTCCATTACCTGGCGGGCGGCGGTGGGGGTGTTGCGCTTCTGGTCCGTATCCTCGATCCGCAAAACAAACGTCCCGCCCGTCCGCCGGGCCAAAAGCCAGTTAAAAAGGGCCGTCCTGGCGCCACCAACGTGCAGATAGCCCGTCGGCGATGGCGCAAAACGCGTTACTACTTTCTCAGCCATAACTTACGATTACCTATCAACTGCGAAAATTCGTGAGAGCCAATAGGTTAAGCTACGCCGCCCCGCTTGTCAAGGACCAGAAGGCCAGGTTCGCAGATTTGCCCCCCCAGACGCGGGACTGATAGATACGCCGTTATGGTGGGCATTTTGCGCATATTGAGCGGAAGAGCATTGTGCTAAGATACCTCTCTCCGCGGTCGGCGATTATGGTAACGACGGTGCCGGACCTCATGCCGGCGGCGGCCTGGCGGGCACCGGCGAGGGCCGCGCCGCTGGAGATACCGGCAAAGATGCCTTCCTCGAATGCAAGCCGGCGAGCCAGTTCAAAGGCCTCGTTGTCCTCTATCGCAACTATGTCGTCCAGCAGGGAACTGTCGTAGATATCCGGCACAATCGACTCGGTCATATTCTTCAGGCCCTGAATCGTATGGCCGGCAGGTGGCTCGACGCCGATAACCTTGATGTGTTTCGATTTCTCCTTGAAGTAGCGTGAGGCACCCATAAGTGTGCCGGTGGTTCCCATACCTGTGACGAAGGCATCAATTTGGCCGTTGGTCTGCTCGTAGATCTCCGGGGCGGTGGTCTCATAATGGGCAAGGGCGTTACTCGGATTGGCAAACTGATTGGGCATAAAGTACTTCTCGGGCTCGGCATTAAGGATTTTGTGGCCATCCTGATAGCGCCGTCTGTGCCTTCCTGAGCGGGGGTAAGGACGACCTGGGCACCGTAGGCCTCAAGGATACGCCGTCGTTCGGAACTTACACATCCGGGGAGAGTCAACTTGACGCGATAGCCCTTGGAAGCGCCTATCATCGCCAACGCGATCCCGGTGTTCCCGGAAGTGGGTTCCAAGTGGTTTTGCCAGGCGTCAGCTCGCCCGATTGCTCGGCCTTTTCGATCATATACAGAGCAGGGCGGTCCTTGACGGAGCCGCCGGGGTTGCTGCTTTCAAGTTTGGCAAAGAGTCTAACCTTGGGATTAGGGTTCAGGCGTTTTAGCTCCACCAAGGGAGTGCTGCCGATTGTCGAAACAATGCTCATTGATGTCCTGCTTAACTTATGTTGCTATAAAACGAAATTGATACCACAAAAGAGACGATTTGCCAACCCTTATTAAGCGATTTTTTGCGTGCCCTGCGCCGGCAGATTGGGGTGCATATTCAACTTTAGACTTGTATTTGGTTGCTCCGGATAACTATAATCTGCTAAAATGTCCCATTGACACTGTGCCTGTAATAGGAGACTCGCCATGAACAAGCACGCGGTTCTAAAAAGACTTTCCGGGTGCACTCAGGAGATCCGAGAGCGTTTTTCGGTCAAGGGGCTTTCTATCTTTGGCTCGGTAGCGCGTGGCGAGGCAGCCGATGACAGCGATGTGGACGTGCTGGTGGCATTTGAGCAAAAGGCCAGTTTTGATCTGTTTATGGACCTGAAGTTCTACCTCGAAGAGTTGCTCGGAACAGGAGTTGACCTTGTGACCGACAAGGCACTTCGCCCACAGGTCCGGCGGGCAATTGAGCGGGAGATGATCAATGTTGCGTGACATGCCGGCGCATGCATACTTCGGCATCGACAATGATATTCTGTGGGATGTCGTGCAGAATAAGGTCCCTCAATTGGCCAAGGCAATAAATGCCTTCCTGAATAAACAGCAGGGCTGACAACAACAAAGATTCTAACGGTGTCATTTCTATGCACGCAAACGATTCTACGGCCAAGTTTGACTTTGTTCGGGCGATTGTTGCGGAGGATTTGAAGACGGACAAGTGGGGCGGTCGGGTGGTGACGCGGTTTCCGCCTGAGCCTAACGGGTATCTGCACATCGGGCATGCCAAGAGTATCTGCCTGAATTTCGGCATCGCGGCCGAATTCGCCGGCATCTGCCACCTGAGATTCGATGATACAAATCCCGAAAAGGAGGAGCAGGAGTACGTCAATTCGATCATTGAAGACGTCCACTGGCTTGGCTGGGACTGGGGCGACCAGACCGAAGGTCTGGACCCGACCGAACCGGCCTCCGGAGGGCTGTATTACGCATCGGACTACTTCGAGCAGATGTACGAGTACGCGGTGCAGCTTGTAAAGGCCGGCAAGGCGTACGTCTGCGATTTGACGGCGGAACAGACACGCCAGTATCGCGGCACGCTGACCGAGCCGGGCGAGGACAGCCCCTACCGCAGCCGCTCTGTGAATGAGAACCTGGATCTGTTCGAGCGGATGCGAAGGGGCGAGTTCCCGGACGCCTCGCGCACCTTGCGGGCGAAAATCGATATGACGCATCCCAACCTCAATATGCGGGACCCGATTATGTACCGAATCCTGCATGCGGAGCACCACCGCACTGGTGATAAGTGGTGTATCTATCCGATGTACGACTGGGCACACGGGCTGGAAGATTCGGTTGAGAAGATTACGCATTCGATCTGCACGCTCGAATTCGAGAACCATCGGCCTTTGTACGACTGGTTCCTCGACGAGCTCGGCATCCATCACCCGCAGCAGATAGAATTCGCCCGGCTGAACCTGACCTACACCGTGATGAGCAAGCGAAAGCTCCTGCGCCTGGTCGAGCAGGGCCACGTCGGCGGCTGGGACGACCCGCGGACGCCGACCATCTCCGGGCTGCGGCGGCGAGGCTATTCGCCGGCGGCTATTCGGGAATTCTGCAAGCGTATCGGCGTCAACAAGTTCAACAGCACGGTCGATATCGCGCTGTTAGAGCACTGCCTGCGGGAAGATTTGAATAAGAACTCGCCGCGGGTGATGGCGGTCCTTCGCCCACTCAAAGTGGTTATCGACAACTACCCCGAAGGCCAGGTCGAGGAGCTGGACGCCGTCAATAATCCGGAGGATCCGGCCGCCGGGACGAGGAAGGTTCCGTTCTCGCGCGAATTGTACATCGAGCGGGAAGATTTTATGGAAGAGCCCCCGAAGAAGTTCTATCGCCTGGCCCCCGGCCGCGAGGTCCGCTTGCGATACGCCTACTTCGTTACGTGTGCGGACGTGGTCAAAGACCAAAACGGCCAAATCGTCGAGCTGCACTGCACATACGACCCCGCCACGCGAGGCGGCGACGCCCCGGACGGGCGCAAGGTCAAATCGACGCTGCATTGGGTCTGCGCCGAACACGCACTCGAAGCGGAGGTTCGGCTGTACGACAATCTCTTTACAAAGGAAAATCCCGACGATGCCCCCGAAGGCGAGGACTTCACTGCCAACCTGAACCCGAATTCATTGGAGATATTGTCCTCGTGCAAAGTCGAGCCGTCACTTGCCGGCGCAGAGCCGCTGAGCCGATACCAATTCGAGAGATTGGGTTATTTCTGCGTCGACCCCGAAACCTCCGACGAAAAGCTCGTCTTCAACCGAACAGTAACCCTGCGCGACACCTGGGCCAGAATACAGAAATCGCAAAGATGATTCATATTATCTGGACGCCAAAGTTCACTGAGGAGATGAACAGGTAAGTTATGACAAATCAAGCATGATTAAATAGATTCCTGTGCAGAATGCCGGATCAGAGAAAGCTCAGGGGATCAGGAGCAGCTATTGTGCAGCGGTCAGATGTTGCAGAATTGCATTATATTACGCCGATTGACAATGTTCTGTCGATCCTTGAGCACGGGATATTATCGAACAAACTTGCCAACAGTTTGCCACACAAATCTGTGTCTATAGAGGAGATTCAGAACCGACGAAAGAACAAGAGGATTCCCGGAGCCGGTCATCTTCACGATTACGTCAATTTGTATCTTGATGCTCACAATCCAATGCTTAGTAAAGTGCGCAGCAGGAACGATAGCATTTGTATTCTGTGTGTCGATCCAGGGGTTTTAGACTTGCCGAACGTAATTATCGCTGACCGTAATGCGGCCAGTGATTACGCGCGCTTTGATCCACCCAATCAGGGCTTAGCTGTAATGGATAAGGGTAGGGTTTTCTCACAATATTGGACACACTCAGAGAATCAATATGATGAATGGACTCACAAGTCAATCAAGTGCGCAGAAGTTCTTGTCCCGGAAAAAGTTGAGTCGAATTACATTATTGGCGGTTATGTTGCAAATGATAGGGCACTGGCAAGTTTTACAAGGCTCGATACGCGGTTGACAGTATGCATTAGAAATGATATATTCTTCTGATGAGTGGACAAATATGAAGATTCTGGTCGGCGACATACTGAAATCCAAAGCACAAACCATTGTCAACACTGTGAACTGTGTTGGCGTGATGGGCAAAGGCATTGCCCTGGAGTTCAGGAAACGCTTTCCGGATATGTTCAGAGATTATGAGCAGCGGTGTGAGCGTGGCGAAGTACGACTGGGGGAGCCTTATTTGTACAAGGCGCTGTTTGGACAGCAGATACTGAACTTTCCAACTAAGGACCATTGGAAATCTGTCTCGAAGATTAGAGACATTGAAGAAGGATTGGATTATCTTCTGGCGCACTACGAGCAATGGGGCATTACTTCGATAGCGATACCCCCACTCGGATGTGGAAATGGTCAATTAGAGTGGAGGTTGGTTGGGCCATTGATTTATAATCGGGCCCAACAAATGGGTATTCCGGTTGAAATTTATGCCCCATATGGGACAAATCCCGCTCAGTTGACCGTGTCATTTCTTGAAAACGCGAGCCCAGCCAGTAGCGCCAAATTGCAGGGCTCGAGACGCGACCGCTTGGGGTTTAATCCCGCTTGGCTGGGGCTTATTGAAATCTTGAAGCGGATTGAGCAACAGCCATATCACTGGCCAGTCGGTCGTACAATTTTTCAGAAGATTGCTTACGTGGCCACGCAAGAAGGGCTCCCGACAGGATTCTCTTATCGAAGGTCAAGTTACGGACCTTTTGCCAAAGAACTGAAACTTGCTCAAACGAGACTAATCAACAGCAATTTGCTGCAGGAAGAACGCCTTGGCGCCATGTTTGCAGTCAAGGTAGGTCCTGCTTATAAAGATACAAAACGACACCATGAATCCTTTTTGCACAGATACGCCGACGTGATCGAGAAGACGACCGATCTGTTCATGCGAGTTGATACGGTACACGCTGAAGCCCTTGCTACAGTGATGTTTGCCGCAGTTGAATTAAAGGGCGGCAAGAATGCCTCTGTTTCCGAAATGGATTTGTTCAACGCGGTAATGGAGTGGAAGCAGCGAAGGAGACCGCCGCTGAATAAAACCATAGTCGCATCAACTATACGGAATCTCGGTGTGCTGGGTTGGATCAATGTTCAACCGGATAACAGACTCCCTGTTGCAGATGGTGCCGAGATGTATGTGTAAAGATGTCACATTTCCTTCCCCTGTCTGGTTTGGCGAATACGGAGCAACACATTTGTCTTCGGGTAGGATGTGCACCACACGCAGAAATAATACTTAGCCGAAGAGCTCGTGGAATTTTTCTTCTATGTCGGGGTGTTCGCAGAGGGTTTGGCCTATTAGGACTGCTTTTACGCCGACTTTGATCAGCTTTTCGACGTCGGTGCGGGTTTTTATTCCGCTTTCTGTAACCAGCTCGTTTGTGTTATCGAGCAGCCCGGCTAATCGGCCCGTCGTATTGATGTCCACCTGCATCGTTGTGAGGTCGCGATTGTTTATTCCCAGGACGCTGTATCCCTTTTTTGGAAAGCCGATGAGGCTGCGCAAGCTTAGAAGCGTATCGGCCTGGTGGACCTCCAGAAGGACGGTCAGCGTCAGTTCCGCCGCGGCGATCATAAGGTCCATCAGGTGGCCTGGCTTGAGCGCCTCTGCTATGAGCAGAATCGCATCGGCCCCGGCCGCACGGGATTCATAGACCTGCCATATATCGATGATAAAATCCTTGCGCATCACCGGCAAATCGACTGCCTGCTTTATCTGCTCTATGTATTCGAGCCGGCCCTGAAAATATTTCTCGTCGGTCAGCACGCTGATTGCATCTGCCCCGCACTTCACATACACTCGCGCGATTGCGACGGGGTCGAAATCCTCACGAATCAGTCCGGCCGAGGGCGAGGCCTTTTTGACCTCGGCGATGACGTTTATGCCGCGGCGATTGGGCTTAGTAACGACCTTGTAAAAGTTGCGGCACTTAGGCAGGCTGCTAATCTGCTCTTTGAGCTGCTCGAGGCTCACCTGTGACCGGCGGTGTTCCACTTCGGCGCGCTTGTCGGCGATTATTGTATCTAATATATTGCCCAACGCAATGCACCCGTTATCACGACAACATTACCCAATTTCTATTCGGCCTTCGGCGGGGCCTGGTCTGCGATTTTGACATAGCCCATCCGAAGCTCACTGAGAGTGTTCGCCAGGACCTTCTCTTCGGATTCGGTCAGGTTGCCCTTGGTCTTCTCTTCGATGGTTGCGAGCATGTCGATGTTGTACTTCGCCAGCTCCAGGTCCGGCTCCTTTTTCTCCTGACCCTCGATCTGCAGCATACCCAAAGCAAAGGCGGTCTGGGTGGCCAGCGTGCTGATAAGCGCAGGGAAGTTGCCTTTCGGCAAAGGACCGCGGGGCTGCTCGGCCTGTTCTTTTTTTTTATCGGCCTCTTCCTGTGCGACTAATATCTCCTTTTCCCTCTGCGCTTCGGCCTTCCAATCCTCATCGACTATGATCTTTTTCTCTTCTTTCTTTTCTTCTTCAGCCATAATTTACGCGCCTCAGTAAATTCAGTCGTTTCCGGTCACCTGCGGTACTTTTTCATACTTCTATCGACGTCGCGCTTCCGGTCGCGTTCGGTGATAGCTTGCCTCTTATCGTATTGTCTTTTACCTCTGGCCAGCGCCAGCTCTATTTTTGCCAGTCCGCGATCGCTGAAGTAAATCCGCAGCGGCACTAAAGTAAAGCCTCGCTGTTCGAGCTTGATCGTTATTTTGCGGATTTCGCCCTTGTGGAGCAAGAGTTTTCTATTTCTGGTCGGCTCGTGATTGCCAATCGAGGCCTGCTGGTACTGTGCGATGCCGGCGCCGACAAGCCAGCACTCGCCGCCGCTGATCCTCGCGTACGAGCCATTGAGGTCGGCCTGGCCGGCACGCAGCGACTTGACCTCCGTGCCCAAAAGCTCAAGGCCCGCTTCGAACCGCTCGATAAGCTCGAAGTTCCGGTAAGCCTTTTTATTGACCGCCGCCGCACCGCTCTTGTGCTTGCTCGATTTTGCTGCCATGTGCGCAATGATAGCAACGGAACGAGAATTTTGCAAGGGCGCAGCAAATTGCACAAGAGCACACGCCACAAGCGACCTTTCGGTCCCGGGCTCTTTTGTACCCAATTTTTGAGCCCTTAGGGTGCCGGCTTATATCCGGCCGGGCTCTCTTCGGTTTTGACCTGTTGTTTTCGTCGCTGAATCGCCGATGTCCCGGCGCATCTTCTGGGCCAGGGCCAGCAGCCGCTCAACCACATCCGGGTGCCGGGCGGATACGTCGTGCTGCTCGCCGATGTCTTTCTCCAGGTCGAAAAGCTCCTGCTTGATATTGCCCTGCTCGTACTTGACCGGCCGGCCGCCCGTGCCGCCTTTTCTCCCGGCGAGCGTTCGGTAGCCGTGCGGCAGGTGCAGCTTCCACTTGCCGCTGCGGACCGCCTCGAGCGCCCAGC
Organism: Planctomycetota bacterium; assembly: GCA_023128595.1. GTDB lineage: Bacteria > Planctomycetota > Phycisphaerae > Sedimentisphaerales > Anaerobacaceae > DAOVRL01. The sequence continues at coordinate 14,411 of JAGMDR010000043.1, forward strand.
CGCGGTAGTAGAAGAACGCCTCGTGTGGACTCTTTGCTCCCGGCTTGCCCGAGATAAGGGGCCAGATGTCCTTGCCGTCGATGGTGTGACCTGGAAGCTTTGCTCCGGTGAGCTTTGCGATGGTAGGCAGGACGTCTATTGTCGAGGCCGGCTCGCTGCAGATAGTCCCGGCGGGAATTTGGCCGGGCCAGCGCATAATAGTCGGCTCGCGCTGGCCGCCGTCGAAGGTTGTGCCCTTGCCCTCGCGCAAGGGGCCCGCCGAGCCGGCGTGGTCGCCGTAGCTTAGCCACGGGCCGTTGTCCGAGCAGAAAATAACCAATGTCTTTTCGTCGATGCCCAGCTTTTTGAGGGTCGAGAGGATTTGGCCGGCCGACCAATCGATTTCCATCAGGACGTCACCGTAGAGACCGCGTTTGGATTTGCCCTTGAATTTGTCCGAGACGAACAGCGGCACGTGCGGCATCGAATGCGGCAGATACAGAAAGAACGGGCGATCCTTGTTCTTCTCGATGAAGCCCACGGCCCGCTCGGTGTACCACGTGGTCAGTTGGGTCTGGTCGGGGTTGTATTCGATGGTCCTTTCGCCTTCGATAAGCGGCAGGTCCGGATACCTTCTGCTGGTCGGATGCCTGGGCCACATATCGTTCGAGTAGGGCAGTCCGAAGTAATCGTCGAAGCCGTGACGTGTGGGCAGAAACTTCGGCTGATGGCCCAGGTGCCATTTGCCGTAGCATGCGGTCGCATAGCCGAGCGGCTTTAGAATCTCGGCGATTGTCGTCTCCCCGTCGCTTATGCCGATCTTCGAACTCGGACCGATGACGTGTGGCAGGCCCACCCGCTGCGGATAGCAGCCGGTCATCAGGGCCGCGCGCGAAGGAGTGCACGAGGCCGCAGCCGCGTAAAAGTCGGTGAAGCGCACACCTTCGGCGGCCATCTTGTCGAGGTTGGGCGTCTTGTAGCCCTTGGCGCCGAAGACACCGACGTCGGCGTAGCCGGCGTCGTCGCAGAAGATGATAACTACGTTCGGCTTGTCCACCGGCTTAGTGCTCGAAACCACCCGTGAGGCGCCGCCGCACCCGGGCATAGCAAGGGCCGCGGTTGTGACGCCCACGGTCTTTAGAAAATCACGCCTACTGAATTGTCCGCTCATAGTTCCTCCTATGCTATTTCTTTTTCTTGGGTCTCTTGACGGGCCAGGGCTGGACGCCGGCTCTTTTGGCCCAGGTTTCGTACATAGCCTTGAGCTCCGCGATTTTTTGCGGATTCTCGCCGGCGAGGTTGTTTAGCTCGGTGCGGTCGGCCTCCATGTCGTAGAGCTCCCATCCGCCGGGATGCCTTGAGACGAGTTTCCACTTGCCCTTTCGGACTGCCCGGTTGCCCTCGTGCTCCCAGTATATCGCCTCTCGCTCAATTGTTTTGTTGTCAAAGGCCGGTACTAAGCTCCTGCCCTCCATGGGTATTATTTTATTGCCTTTGTATTGGGAGGGGTACTTTGCGCCGGCGACACCCACGCACGTCGCCATAATATCGATTAGATGGCCGCTCTGGTGCCGCAGCTCGCCCTGCGCCATGATGCGTGCGGGCCAATGAGCTATTAGCGGCGTGGAGATGCCGCCCTCGTGCACCCAGTGCTTGTAAAGACGGAAAGGCGTATTCGAGGTGTTGGCCCAAGGCCTGCCGTAGGCGATATACGTATCGGCCGGGCCCGGCATCACGCCGTAGCCGGTGCGGACCGGACGACCGTCACGCGTAACAGCGGGCTGCATTCTGGTCTGCAGCTCATTCCTGCCCATCGGTTTCAAAACGACCGGCTTTGACGGGTCCGGCTTGACCGCGCCCCGGCTGCCGTATTCTTCCGCACAGCCGCCGTTATCAGCCAAGAAAAATATCAGAGTGTTGTCGAACTTGCCGGTCCTCTTCAACTCGGCCACGATACGTCCGACACCCTGGTCCAGGCAGTCAACCATCGCTGCATAGACCTCCATCCGCCGCTCGAACCATTCCTTGTCCCGGGCCTCGGTCCACGGCGGAGCTGCCTGGTCGCGGGGCGTAATCTTCCACTTGCTCTCGACTATCCCCATTTCGATCATTCGCTTATGCCGCTCTGCGCGCATCGCGTCCCAGCCCTGTGCATACCGGCCCTTGTACCTGGCGACATCTTCCGGCTTGGCGTGCATCGGCCAGTGCGGCGCGGTGTAAGCTACGTACATAAAGAACGGCTTGCGGCCGTGCTCTTTCTTGTGGTCCGAAATGAACTTCACGGCGTTGTCGCTGATGGCGTCGGTGTAGTAGAAGTCGTCGCTGTCGGGGACGATTTGCGTGTTGTCGCGCGTCAGCGAGTTGGGGTCATAGAAACTCCCGGCCCCGTGAATAGTCCCGAAGAAACGGTCGAAGCCCTGCTGGCAGGGCCAGTTGTGCTTGGGACCTTCCGGCTTGGTTGATTTGGTCACGTGCCACTTGCCGGACATATACGTCCGATACCCGGCAATTTTTAGCACCTCGGCAATGGTGACGCAGCGGTTGTTCAGATCGCCTCGATAGCCGTCATGGCCGTAGTCGCCCATCATGTGTCCGACCCCGGCCTGGTGCTGGTAGAGACCCGTCATCAGCGACGCCCTGGTCGGGCAGCAGCGGGCGGTGTTGTAGAACTGCGTAAAGCGCACGCCGCCTTCGGCCAGCTCGTTAAGGTTGGGCGTTTGAATCTCGCCGCCGTAGCAGCCGATATCCGAAAAGCCCATATCGTCCGCCATCATAACAATTATGTTCGGCCCTTTACCTCTGCGGCCGCGCCGCTGGGCCGCGCCGAGGCAGCCAGGCATCGCTAAGGAAGCCGCCCCAAGGCCCATCACCTTCAGAAAACCACGACGTGTGTAACTCTCTGCGCTCATATTCATTCTCCTTGTCAAAAAGGTGCTCTAAGATACATTCTCGTGACAGGTCGTTTTTCAACAGCCCCTATGTCCCCGATTTTCAGATTGTTCCCCATAGTCGCACGTGTCGGATGACGTCTCCTGACTTGATAAAGGTGCCATTGGTGCACCCGGTCACATTGCAAAACGAAACTGCATTATTAAAATCGAGCTTGGGTGTTAATCCGATAACAACCATGTCCGCATCGGGTTTGCAACTGCAGTTGACCAGCTTTTCAAACATAACGCCGCAGTGCGGGCAGTACAATTCGTCTTTTACGCCTTCTTCGAGCTCGCCCGAGAGCATGATCTTGTCGAAATCCCCCTCAATTGCCGAAAGCACAAATTCACCCTCCATACCCGGCCGCTTAAATTTAATCAGCAGTCCGGGGACGCCGTTTATTTTGTGTTCCTCGTCAATAATACTGCAGCCGTTAGGACAGTATGCTTCGGTTACAACATACCTCACTTTTTCCTCGTCCGTTTCTTTTGTGCCTTTTTTCCGCTCGGCCAGCGGAATAATCAATTTTCCGTCTTTACTGAATCGTTCCATGGGCAATTCCCTTTTCATTGTAGTGAGGCCGGATACCGCCGGTGTTTTTTCACTTCATCGAATCCAAAACGGCCTGGAGTTTTTTCCTGGCTGCGGCAGCTTGCTTGCCGACCTGGCCCGGCTCAATTGGATTTTCTTCGAGCACGTCGGCCGATACGTCAAAGAGTTTATTGGCCCGCTGGTATTTGCCGACATCGTAGAGCTTCCACCGCTTATCGCGAGCAAAGCGATACAACGTATCACCGGGATTGCGCCGGTACCAGATGAATATCCAGTCCCTCGGATTGCCCGGCCTGCCTCGAAGTTGAGGGAGAAAACTGCGTCCGTCGATGTCCCAGCTTACCGTAGCGCCGGCGGCCTCGGCAATTGTCGGAACAATGTCGCTAAAATCCACTAAATCCGAACACACCTTCCCGCTCCGGATAGCGCCCTTCCAGTTCGCAATAAGAGCAACGTGTGTGCCCGCGTCGGTAGTCGAGCCTTTGCCGCCCTTGATAATGCTACCGTCCTTCATCACCGATGTAATACCTCTGGGCGTACCGTTGTCGCCGGTAAACAAAAGGAGCGTATTTTCGCGCAGCCCCACATCATCGAGTTTGCGGACCATACGCCCTATGATCTTGTCCATATAGGCGACCATGTCGGCGAAGTGTTTCTTGTCGTTCTTGGTCTTACCGCTCTTCCACTCTTCGGTGTCCGGTGTCGGCTCAAAGGGCGCATGCGTCAGGGCCATCGGAAAGTACAGAAAAAACGGCCTTTTCTTATTACGCTCAATAAACTCGAGCGCGTACTCACAGAAAATATCCGGCCCGTACCTGCCCCGGAGATCTTCGCGGTACTTTCCGTTCTGAACGATGACAGGGTCTCTGTAGCGAGACTCCCTGCGATCAACCTGCCAGAGACAGTGCTCGTCGAAGCCGGCCGGCCCGGGACGTGTACCTACGCCGCGGTCCCGCGCGGCCAACTGCCATTTGCCTACGATACACGTCGCGTAACCGGCGCTCTTGGCAAGATGGCCGAATGTCTTTTCCTTCGGCCCCAACGCCCCAAATACCGTATAGTTCCGGAAGTTCGACCGGCCGGTCATAATCTTCACACGCGACGGCGTGCAGAGCGGCTGTGAATAACCGTGCTCGAATCGCACGCCGGTCGCGGCCAGCTCATCGAGGGTGGGCGTCTTGTACGATTTGCTGCCGTAGCAGCCCAGACACTCATAGCCTAAGTCGTCGGCCATAATCACAATAACGTTAGGCTTGCGGGCACGGGCCTTACGTGAAGTCCGCGAAGCAGCGCCCAGGCACCCCGGCATCGCCAGCGACGCCGCACCTAAGCCCAATGCTTTAATGAATTGGCGTCGGTCGGTTTTTGTTCCCATAGTGTTGGTTCCTTTCGTCATTTCTTCTTAGCATCAGTTGCGCTTGATGGTCTTGGCCAACTGGTCCTCGCCGGGCTTGAGGTTCGCTAAGTGCAGAGCGACCTCCTTGCGGATCTGTGCGATTATCTCGGGATTCTTCTGGGCTATGTTGAACTTCTCGGAGGGGTCGTGGTCGAGGTGATAGAGCAGCGGCGGATCGTGTTTGGTCTCCTGGCCTTTGCCGTAGGCCGGCTTGGTGATGTAGTGCGCCTTGTAGGGGCCTTTGCGGATGGCGTAGAGCTTGGCGCCGCGGTAGAAGAACATCACATCGCGGCCGCTGGGGCCCTTGCCCAGAAGGGCCGGCGAGATATCCACGCCGTCGAGCACGCGGTCGGTCGGCGCCTCGGCGCCGGCCAGCGACAGGATGGTCGGCAGAAAGTCCAGCGTGCTGCCCATATCCTGGATGGTCCGGCCCGATTTGATTCGGCCCGGCCACCAGGCGATAAACGGCTCGCGCAT
>JAGMDR010000430.1 GCA_023128595.1 Planctomycetota bacterium
GCAGCTCCACACATCATCCCGGCCTCGCAGGTATTCTCGAAAAACGCAACTGCCGGACCCGGTCAAGGATTTCCCGAAAAGAGTATCCGTGGCACAGCCACTTCCGCCATCTGAAATATCACGTAACGGGAATGGCTGACCACCAGGGCTCCTATCTTGATGAGCCGAATTTTTTTGCATAAAAATCGGCCGTGGCTCCGTCGTATATTTGACGAGCGCCGGTTTCTCGGAACAGGCGGACGGCTCGAATTGGGGGGCGTTTGCCGTGCGAAGCGAATACCGGGCTCTACCCGACAGAACGCGCAAACGAACGTTGAGCTGCCTATGTGCAGTCAATGTTACTCCTTCAATAAAAGGCCGGGTCATAACAGCCCGGCCTTTTTTGTGCGCTTTGGGAGCAAATCGCGCCAAAATCCCAAAAAACCAGATTTTTTGCGCTTACTTTGAAGCCTTAAATCAGACAATATAACAGACACTGTTCAGTGGAATTTGAACTTGAGATTTGCGTTTACACATGACCGGACCATTGCAGATACAATTAGTCGAGGCAGCCGTGTCTGGAAATATCGATAGTTTCGGCGAACTTTGCACGTACTACTATCCCTCGATGGTGGCGATTGGCTATTCCGTCCTGGCCGACCATCAACTGGCCGAAGACGCCGCCCAGGAGGCATTCGCAAGGGCCCTGAAAAATCTTAGAAAATTGAATAGGGCAGAAAAGTTCGCAAGCTGGCTCGCTCAGATTTGCAGAAATGTGGCCGTGGATATGGTCAGGGTAAAAGCCAGGCCGGCACCGGCCGACAATCTCTCGCAGCACTCTGATATCAATACCAACGACGCGAGCGCAGAAATCGTCAGGAACGCCATCGGCAAGCTGCCCGCGCCCGAGAGAGAGTTGATAGCCTTGAGATACTACAACAGCTTGTCATACAAGCAAATCTCCGCCGTGCTTGGTATCTCGAAAGGGACTATCAACGGAAGACTAACACGAGCTAAACGAAAACTCACAAAGCAGCTAAAGCGAGAGAGTTTTTGGGAGAGTTGATAATGAAATCCGACAAACACGACAAAAAGCTCGATACACTCATCTCCGACGCAATCAGCAGAGATGATCTGGCCTTCGATTTCGACAAGTGGAAGCAGACCCATCAAAAGGAAATCCGAGAGTACGAATCCCAGGCCGCCCAAGCTCCACACCATAGCCGTTCGCGTACCTTATGGAAATCAATAACTCAAAGCACAATCTCAAAGCTTGCCGCAGCAGCCGTCATCATCATCGCCCTGCTCGTAACGATAAAGCATTTCGCGGGCCCTACCGGATTGACAAACATCGCCTGGGCCGACGTCACCGAGCGCTTCCGCTCCGTTCCTTTCTTTAGTGCCGCGATATACATTAAGGAAGATGCCACCGCCGAGCCCAAACAGATCGAGCTTTGGATGAGCCGGGATGGGCGAACACGGCTGCGAACCGCTGCCCAGGTTATCTTCGGCAACCAAGGCAAAGTCACCAAGGCCTTCGACATCAAATCACGCACAGCAGTCGAGCCGGATGAACACGCCGCTTTTCTGTTAGGCAAGCTCGGCAACGCAGAGGAGTTCTCTCTCGATGTCGTCATGAACGTGATGTTCGGCGGAGAACTCGAGGACGTCACCCCATTGGTCAATCCCGACGCGGTCATTTCCGAGGATATGGTCGTTTTCGATATCCAGTCCACAATCAGCCCCGAATGGCTCCGAATCTGGGCGCTGCGCGAAAGCAGGCTCCCCGTCCGGATTCGTGTTTGGGACCCGCGCGACGGCGCCGCCGCCGATGCCGTCTTCACCTACTCGAAAGAACAGCCCGACGAATTCTTCGACCCCAACGCCTTCGAGCGTCTGCTCAAGAGCACGCATACGGGCAGCAAAGTGAACATTGCCTACGCCTTCCTCAAGGATCCAGGGGGCAGGAACGTTACTCCCGAAGAAATGTTCGCAAAATCAGGCTATCACATACCCGTCATCAAACACACCGGCCTGACCAAAGACGGCGCATTCTGGGTCCTCGCCGGAGAATCTCGCAACCGCATGCCAAACGGCAACAGCTTCTACGGCTTCTCACGCCTGGAAGATGACCTCGCTCGCACCTACATCAGCGTCGGCGGCGGGCATCGCCTCAGAGGTGACACTTCACTCAACGTATTCGTCCCGGTCGATTTCCCATTCGATAAGCGAAGACCATCAAGATTCAAGCTCTTCTGTGAGACCAAAGAGTATAATCCCAATGTAAAACCGGAACTCATAGGCGTTGTCGAACTTACCGAATGGGAGCAAAATGCAATATGCCCCAATCTCTTCGGCGAAGGAACGCAGGACCCACTTGGCTTCAAGATAGCACTGGCGTATCAGTTAGCCGGTAAGGAACACGCAGAGAGGCGGGCGAAGCTGCTTGAGACTATCCCGAAGTGGTCGGAACGGCCGAAGGACGTATCAGTGCTGATCTTCTGGATACGAACGAAGGCAAGCGAGAAGGATTTCGACGAGGTCATCGCAATCGGCGAGGTGTTGACTCCTCTGCTGCTTGAAAGACCCAGGCAGGCGGGCCGGTACATGTTCCGAGACTACATTGTAGCCCTGGCGAAAACGGGCAGACTTGATGAAGCTAAAGCACTGTTCGAACGTATCGACAAGGTCGAGGAGCTTACACCGGAAAAGGACAAAAAGGACTATTACAATGGATATCTACAGCATATAGCTCGAGCCCTCTCTCACGAGGCCAAATTGACGGTCGATAAGGTAGGTTATGTGATGTCGGTGGACATCAAGAACGACAGACGTTTCGACAACTTCCGCGGGTGGGATTGGTCCGGCGAATACAAAAAGCCGGTTTATGACTCCTGGCGGAGGCATCTAAAAGAGCTTGCTGATTACTATAAGAGACATCCTCTGCCGGAGAAAATGGAGCTGCTGCCGCTAAAGACAAGTGAAGATTTCAAGGCATACACACGGCTTATTCCAGAGATCCCTACTCACCAAGTGCAACTGCTTTCGGGTTCACTGCACGACTATCTGGCTCCGTGGGGACTGAGCGTCGCAGGCAAGTTGAGGCTGCCGGAGGAGTTGGGTCAAATCGATTTGCAGTACGACCTGATATATGCCAACAAAGTTGGGATTAAGGAACGCTACACATTTGTACTCGACCGGCTTGGGCTGGAGATTGCCGAGGCAAACGAACCGCGTAAGGTCTGGGTGGCGCATTATGACGGCCGAAAGTTGAAACCATATACGCAGGTAAAAGCTCCGAGGCCTTACGACAACAAGGGGCAGTACAAAACCGGCATGGCCGTCGGCTGGGGCGCGTTTTCGATGGTCCAGTTGTTGGAACGCTTCACACGCGATCAGAATCGTGAGCTGAATGCAGCGGGCGTAATCATCGTTGACGAGACCGGCATCAAGAGTATCCCTGACAAGCCAAGTGATAGGAAATCGGTCGCCGTCAGCAGTGAGCTGCCTTGCTGGGAAGGTAAGCAAGCCATCGAACTGGCCCGCAAATGGTTCAAAGACGAATTCGGGGTCACATTCACCGAGCAAACGCACACTATGAAAACATACGTCATACGCAGGCGCCAATGACACTAAAGGGCTCCAAAGCACGTTCTTTGTCTCCAAGCGGGTCGGTTTGGCCCGGCCTTTTTTATGCGCTTATCTGCGTATTGCAGGGTCAAATGAAACCTGCGGTAAAACCGGAGGCTAAATAAGTGCGGAATGTGTGGTTCAGAAAATCTGTTGCAAATGTCGGTATCAGCCTTGTAAGATACGCCATATCGCCCGGTTTGTTATCAATTTAGGAGTAAAGAAATGAAACGGCACAGATTGGTCCTATTGTTCGTTATTTGTCTTGTTCTCGTTGGCAAACGCTGCGCTTTCAGTGCCGACAAAAGTGCGGTTGTTTCGGGAGAGTTGAAAAAGTGGCACAATGTCACGCTTACTTTCAGCGGTCCTAAAACAAGTGAGGACGCCGAGACTAATCCTTTCCGCGACTATCGGCTGAACGTGACCTTCTCCAAGGGCGCCAAGCGGTACGTCGCAGCGGGTTACTACGCGGCCGACGGCAACGCCGCCCAGAGCGGGGCGACGGCGGGGAACAAATGGCGCGTGCATTTTGTTCCGGATGAGCAGGGCAAGTGGTCTTATACGGCTTCTTTTCGCAAGGGGCGGGATATCGCGATTGCAACCGAGGCGCAGGCAGGTTCGGCGGCGGGGTTCGACGGGGCCAAAGGAAGTTTTACCATCGAGCCGAGCGATAAAAGCGGACGCGACCATCAGGCTAAAGGGCTGCTGAGATACGTGGGCAAGCGGTATCTGCAATTTGCCGAGACGGGTGAGTATTTTCTCAAGGGCGGGGCCGACAGCCCGGAGAACTTCCTCGGCTATGCTGACTTCGACGGGACTTTCGACACCGCCAAGCTCAAACGCAAAGGCGAGGCCGCGGGCGGCAAGTTCATACACCACTATAAGCCGCACGTAAAGGACTTCAAACCCGGCGACCCGACCTGGGGAAACGGAAAAGGTAAGGGGATGATCGGGGCGCTGAATTACCTTGCATCGAAGGGTATGAACAGCGTCTATTTTATCCCGTATAACGTTGACGGCGGGGACGGCAAGGACGTCTGGCCCTGGACGGGGCCGAAGGAGAGATACCGCTTCGACTGCAGTAAGCTCGACCAGTGGGAAATCGTTTTTTCGCAGATGGACAAATTGGGCCTGATGCTCCATATCATCACCCAGGAAACAGAAAACGACCAGGGGCTCGACGCCGGCGAACTGGGGCCGCAGCGCAAGCTGTATTACCGCGAGCTGATAGCGCGGTTCGGCCATCATCTCGCGCTGGTCTGGAACCTCGGCGAGGAGAATACGAACACCGATGCGCAGCGCAAGGCGTTCTGCCGGTATATCAAGGACCTCGATCCGTATGACCATCCGATTGTCTGCCATACGTACCCCGGCAAGTACGACCAGGTTTACACCCCGCTGCTCGGCTACCAGTACTTTGACGGGCCATCGCTGCAAACCAACGATACACACAAGCAGACAATCAAGTGGATCGACCGCTCGGTCGAAGCGGGCCGAAAGTGGTTCGTCTGCCTTGACGAGATCGGCCCGGCCCATACCGGCGTCAAGCCCGACAAGGACGACTATTGGCACGACGAGGTGCGGCATAAACACCTTTGGGGCCATTTGATGGCCGGCGGCGCGGGCGTCGAATGGTATTTCGGCTACAAGTTCGCCCATAACGACCTTAACTGCGAGGATTGGCGCAGCCGGGACCATCTCTGGGACTTGACGCGATACGCACTCGAATTCTTCCAAAACCACCTTCCTTTTACCGAGATGGACCACCACGACGATCTGACCGCCGCCAAGGACGACTATTGCTTCGCCAAACCGGGGCGAGTCTATGCGATATATCTGCCCTCCGGCGGCACGACGCAGCTCGATCTGGGCAAGACTTCCGGGACGTTCGGCGTGAAATGGTACAATCCGCGCAGCGGCGGTCCTCTGCGGAGCGGCACGGTAGCGGCGGTAGCCGGTCCGGGCTCGGCTGCCATCGGCAATGCCCCGGAGGAGACTGATAAAGACTGGGTCGCGGTTGTGAAGCGGTGACGGTAGGCCCCGGCCCAGGACAGCTAATTTTATGTGCGAGGCCAAAAAATGCACGCCGGAGGAGTTTAATTTCCGGTGTGGGTAATTGGGCAAGGTGGGGGCTTTAGGGGAGGGGAAATTGGGTTTGAATT
>JAGMDR010000431.1 GCA_023128595.1 Planctomycetota bacterium
CCGCTGACAAACACCAGGCCCCCGACGGCTACCGGGGCGGTAGGGAGAGGGGCCGTGGGAGCGATAGTGCTCCCGGGTTTGAACCGCCAGAGCAGCTTTGTCTTTTCCGGGACGGCTGCTTCGGACGTTGCAGTGCATTGGTTGTTCGCGCGGAAAGTGGGCCAGTCGGCCGGCGATTGCGAAAATTCGGCGACATTTGTGATGTCCGCGGCGACCTTTTCCAGACGCTCTGCCCCGGTTGCCTTGGGGGTGAAGTTGAAGTCGCCCGCCGGGCCGAGAGTTGTGATCCCGTAGAGAGTCAACTGGCAATCGCACACCGAAGGCCAAAAGTAGAGCAGGCCGTTAGCGATTGTAACACCGTCGTGGCAGGGGGGACGCATCGGCGAAATCCACTCGGGTCGACTGCTGGCCAGGTCCAGACGCACCGAACCCCCGCTCGCCCGGAAGAAGATAGCGTCGGAAGAAGCGGTCGGGCGAGTACAAGCGCGGCGTGGTTGGTTTATCTCAGTCAGGACCTTACCTGTGAGTGCGGAAAACTTCAAGCTCGGATGCTTGTCGATTTGTCCGCTGATGCCGTAGAGTCCGTCATCCCGCAGGACCAACTGGAAGTTGTTGTAGGAATTCTCCCAGAGGATGCTGCCGTCTTCGGCCGAGACCGCGAGGAGCTTGCCGACCTGCGGCCCGGCGAAATACAGGGCCTTGTCGGAGCACTTGAGATAACACGTGGTTCGCCAGTTGGTGCGGTAATCCTGGCGGTTGGAATATTCGCCCAGCGACTTGAACAGATCGGGGGCGTTCTCCGGCGTCTTGCGCCACAGGACGCTGCCGTTCTTTGCACTAAGGCAGGCCAGATACGCTTCGAAGCGGAAGATGTATATTCGCCCGTTCTTCATACAGATAGCCCGGCCGTCGGTGGGCTGATCTTCCCGGCGGCTCCAGAGAACTTTCTTGGATTCGGGGTCGATGGCCAATACGTTTCGCCCGAATCCCCACGGATGGGCTGTGTATGCCTTCTTGCTATCTCTGATACCGTCGGGCTGGTTGAAGCCCTTCGATATTGGATTCCAAGGCCAGCCATGCTTATCCCGGCGCCAGCGTTTAGTGGGGTCTCTCTGCTCCTGCTCGCCCATAAGGGCGTAGAGCACGCCGTCTTCCAGCGCCATCCACTTCCAAAACGTCCCGCCCGCAACGTCTTTGGGCGGGATTATCTCGTCGATGAGCTTGCCGGTAGCAGTATCGATAACCTTACAGGATACGTCGTCTCCGACGTAAAGCTTTTCGGGCATAGCGATCATTGTATTGCGGTGGATCATAACACCCTCATTAAGATCACGCTGCCAGAGCTTCGTCCCATTGTAACCATTGAACGCCACTAACTTGTTTAGCAGCGGCTCTTCGCGCTTCTTGAAGGCAAGGTGCCCGAATGCCTTGAACACACGGCCGGCCGATGCAACCGCCACCTGAGGCATCGGTGCATAGCGAGGCTCGGAGAGGAACTGCGTCAGATAGGGCGCGACGATAACGCGGTCCTGCGATTGGGGGTTGTTGTCCGCCCCGTGATACGGGTGGCTCCAGTCATCAACGCCCTGGGCGAATGGTTTGATAAGGACCCTGCGACCCAACAGAGCTTTTCCCTGGGGTCGCAGGACGCGGAGGACCTCGGCCCGTGGGATTCTTTTTGCCCTGCCGGTAACTGCAACGGCGTCGGCCAGATTGTCGGCCAGATGCAGGTTTGTCAGCTCGCCGGCCTCGACAAAGATACGGGTCCCGTAGAATCCGGCTTCATCGGCCGCCCGGCGGGCTGCTTCGGCGTCCTTGGCCCGAGCCAACTGGACATAAAGCAGCAAGTCGGTACTGCGTGCAAGCTCGAGCGCAAGCTCGCAGTTTCTGTCGCCGGGCAGGACGCAGATTCCCTTTGTCAGGCCGATCTTTTCGAGTATCGGCTTATCCTGCCCCTGGGGCCGGGCCTGGGCCGTGCAGACCAAGGGCCGAGCGAACAGAATACATACGCCCGTTATCAGTAAGCATACTTTCGAGATTCTCATTTTCTGTCCCTTTCAAGAATTGCACCGACAAACTCGCACGAAACAGGATTTTGCAACGACTAAATTCTACACCAAGATCGATAATTGTCAAAGGCCTTCTTTGGACGCAGACTCTCGATGCTCGTCCAGTATGGAGTATCCAGCATCGACTATCGAGACTGTGTATCTTGCGTGCCGGTACTGCGAATGTAGAGCACTGCGTCGCCTTTGAAGGGAGCCTTAAACGTTCGCTGCCCGGCTTTCGCCTCTATCGCGCCGGTAGAGACTACCTTGCCGTTATCAGGATTGAGCCATTCATATTTGTACTTGCCCGCCTTTAGCTTCACAGTAAAAGAAGCACTATCTGCGGAAGGGTTATAAACGAGATACTCCTTGCCGGAATTCGCTAAGCAGAACTTCGTCGAGGCCAGATCGCTGCGCGGCAGCATATCAGCCAGATTCATCTTCCGGGCGTACTTCAACGTGTATCCCATGCTCCTGCGAATCGGCTCCCACCTCGAATCGAATCGCTCGCCGAGGACTACGCCGTCGTACGGGTCCATAAAGATCGGGTTGTGCCCCCTCGTAAAGCTCTTCCACACCCACGCCTGGTTGCCCCCGATCCCCCAGAGATGGTCGGTGTCGTTCAGAACAACCTTTCGCCCGTCAGCAACGGGCGGGCTGTCGCGGTAGCCGCGATCTCTGTTTGGAGAAATCCAATCTGCCGGACTCTTCAGCAGGGCCTCGTGGCTGCCCCCGCGGTATTGGAACGTCATTCCCACAGGGTGCTGCTTGGCCTTCTTCTTCTCGTACTTCTTAATATAGCGGATTATGTGATACTGCCACGCCGTCGAAGCCGGATGGTTCTCGTTCGATATCTCGTACAGCACATTATCCAAATCGTTGACCGTATCGATGACCTTGCGAACGTACGCCTCCTGCAAAGCCGTAACCGCCTTATTCCCCAACGTATGCACTTCGACCCCTTTGCCGTCCTTATTCAGATCGCCGTCGATACCGTTCACATTATTCTTCGGATTAAATGGATGTCCCTCCCACGCCCCCTGCGAGAACTGAAGCCCCCACCCCTCGAACAGCATCACCGACACATAAATCCCGCGGTCGCGCGCCGCAGCGATTCGCCTCCGCAGACGCTCGAAATAAGCCGGGTCGTATTTCGTAAGATCGAACTTCGCCTTGCCGTCCAGCGCCTTGCCCGGCCCCGTCCGGGCAAAAGGCTGAGGCCAGGCCGTATGCACCTTGTTCTCCCGGTTGGCCTTCGTATTCCACGTCACTAACTCCCACGTCCACAACCGAATAAAGTTATGGTTCAGCTTCCCCATCCATTCAAGACAAGCCCCAAAATCAAACCGCCCCGGCGGATCCGTCGGCCCAATATCAACCAGATTCGCCCACGTGTGCGACCCCGTCAAATAAACAACCTCACCCGTCGCCCTATTCTGAAAGTACCGAGGGTTCTTCGGATGAACCCCCAAAGGCCCCATCGCCTTTGCGCCCATCCCCTTACCCCGTCCCGCCACCCCCTGCGAGCAGACAGCCATAACAACAACCAGAACTGCAAATTTCATAAACCGCATAGCACAAACCTCCAACTTAGAAAAAAGCCCAAAAAACACGCACCTGACCCTCCACTATACCACCACCCCAAACCCCATGTCCAGTACCCTTTCCAACGCATCAGGATTAGTATCGCAATCCGCTCGTTGCGCAGCCCCGCCCCTTCTTGTCATGCTCGTTCCTTACTTGTCATGCTCGTTCCTTACTTGTCATGCTGAGCGAAGCGAAGCATCTGGCCTCAAAATGATAGGCCACTTAGCTTGTTGCCCACGATCCAATACGCAATGCGGCGAAAGCTAACCCGCAATACGCAATACGCGATACGCAATACGAGATTATCACCCCCCAAAAAAATGCAACACCCATTCTACTCCCAATTCCCCCGATTAGCCCCACCACCCGCGGCCGGCTGCCTTGTTCCTTTGTAAAGTTCGTATTTCAGCAGGCGGCATTCTATTTTGCCGTTGTAGA
>JAGMDR010000432.1 GCA_023128595.1 Planctomycetota bacterium
AATCTTTAGAAATGACAAAAAAAATATAGCGCTAGTAACGGGTTGGACGAATATTTACCGTGCATCATGGAAAAAACGCCATATAATCTGGGCGACACCGCGAGAGTGCATCTTGGCCCCCATGCGCGCCACCTGTCTTGCGAGGTTAGGCCGTTTGAGGCCCAGGGCCTCAGAAAAGGCATCGTAACTCGTCAGCCCTTCCATGAGCAGGCGCGCTATCTGCCTCTGGCGCGGCGAAAGCTGGTAGCGTGCCGCCAAAATCTCAAATTGGTGCTCAGTTATGACCACTAACCCTTGCTCCTCTGGGTCGCGAGACTGGCCGCTTGGCGGTTTTCTGCTCAACGGACTGCCGCTGCTCCGGCCTTTCTGCGGGACGACCTTTAGACTGCACTGCTTGTGTCCGCCCGCCTTCGCCGGGTGGCGGGCCTTATCATAAACGTCCTGCCGGATGGGTCAAGGAAAACCTGGAAAAAGCCCCGATGCCCAATGTGCGGATGCGACGGATTATTGGTCTGGACGATCCTGTAGCCCGGTGGTGAGATTAACAGGGTCGCATTTCCTTCGGCCGCAAGCATCGAATTTGACACCAGCCGGATTCGCTCACAAAAGCATCTCTTCGTTTTTTTTACGAAACAGGCTGTTACCGAAGCGCGGAGGCGGGCCGGGCGGGACAAATATCGCCGGGCGATGGTCCGGCAGTACTGAAGAACGACATCTACCGGATTGAGAACGACATTGGCGGGGGCATCAACAATCACCTGGCGTGGCACAAGATACTGCAATCAGGATAAATTATCGCTTATCCTTTCTATGGGCGCACCCTGCTCTCGGAGCTGCTCGGTTGAGCTGGAGCGGGCAACGGTCGAAATAGTTGGGCTTGGTTCCTGGTACGGCTATGGTGTGACCAAAAGGTATTGAAATTGCATGAGAGATTTGGTTATATTGCTGGAGATGATTGTCAACTTTATTGGTGAAAGGAAGCGTCATCGTCAAAACAAGCGTATCACCGAAGGTGCAGCATCTTCATCTTGTTGGCCTGGCAATGGCGTGTGTGTCGTGCCTGCGGGCGGCCGATATCGTTTCGGAGCCTTATCTGCTCGATACGGGCCTGGTTTCTCGGTCGATCTCGTTCGAGAATCCCACCGGCGCAGTCTTTGTTCGTAACCGCCCGATTAGATTATCCAAGCAGAACGTTTTGCCGTTGGAAAGGCTCGAATACGATGAACAAGGCTGACAGATTCGCACGATTGGCGCGATGCCTTACACTTTTCTATCTGCCGCTTGTCCTCGCACTTTGCACGGCGATCAAGGCCGCGCAGCCGGAGTCGCTCTACTTCGACGTCAAGGACGTGGGCGCCCCGGCGAAGAATGTCCCCATGATTGAACCCTGGAAGATCGTGGAGCTGGACCCTGAATACGGCGGCCAGTGGGTCGTCGCCGCCGATCTCGACGGTGACGGCGCCGCTGAGATCGTCAGCGCCGAAAACCTGAACATTGATGACGTCCACTACACCACCACCGCCATCGCACAAGAACTCGACGGATCGGTTCTCTGGCGATGGGGCGACCCGAAGATCGGGCGTAAGAATTGGCACCACGATGTCGCTTGCCAGATTCACGACTGGGACGGCGACGGCAGGAATGAAGTCGTGCTTTGTACAAAAGGATTCATCGTGGAACTGGACGGCGCCCGTGGAACCGAGCGCAGGCGAATCGCAATTGCCGACGACGCAACCGATTGCATCGTGTTCTGCAATCTAAGCGGTTCCGATCATCCGACCGACGTCCTCGTCAAGAACAGATACCGCCGGATTTGGGCCTACAACGGGGCCGGCAAGCTCCTCTGGACGGTTAGCGATCCCGGCGGCTATCGCACCGCACATCAGCCCCGGCCGATGGATCTCGACGGCGACGGACGCGATGAGATAATGGCCGGCTACGCAATGCTGAACGCCGACGGCTCGGTCCGCTGGGTCTTCAAGTCGAAAAAGGTCGACCAGGGACGCGGACACCTCGATTGCGCCCGCATCTATCAGCAGGGCACTAAGGGCGAAGAATTTCGCCTTGTGCTGACCTGCTGCGGGGCAAACAATATCGCGATGGTGGACGGCAACGGCAAGGTCCTCTGGGAGGTCTCCGGCCATCATTTCGAATCGATTGATGTGGGCAGAGTGCTTCCCGACGGTCGCGGACCGCAGATAGTCGTCGATATCGACCACCAGCCCCGCGGCAAGAGCCCGATGTGGGTCCTCGACCAGTGGGGCAATCTGTTAGGCCGGATAGTCACCGACTACAGCCGGCATCACTGCCTGCTCGACTGGACCGGCGACGGGATCAATGAGATTCTGGTGGGGCACAACGGCGGCCTTTACGACCATCGCGGACAGCGTATAGGTGTATTCGCAACATCCGGCGGAGCAGACGGCAAAGGTGAAAGAAGTATGCTCATCGGCGATATGACAGGTGACGGGGTGCCCGATGTGATGATAGCAACGCCGGAGAGAGTATATATTTACAAAAACGCCAAAGGAAAGACACCCGCTGGCCCAGCCCGGCTCGGAACCGAATTCAACTTTACTCTCTACTGAGAGAACCAAGAGATGCCTGCATGAAAGAAACCAGAATAAGTGCATTACTCTTGGCGATTCTGGGGACGTTGGCGGGTAGCTGCGTCGCCCGTGCTGCGAAATCACCTTTATGGTGGCAGCAGGATGAGAATCCTCTGGAACTGGGACAACCTGCTGTACATTAACGATGCGCCGAGGCCGGCCGGCGTCGATCTGTTCGAGCTTCGCCGGCAGTTGGAGATGCGCCGATACGCAAAACCCAAGCCTCAGTATTACGAGACAGACGCCTATTGGACGACGGTAAATGCGTATGAGCCCCTGGTCCGAAAGCTCCTGAAATCCGGCAAGAAGATAAGGACACAAGAGCAGTACCTGCGAGAAAGACTCATGCAGGCCGCCTCCGTCAGAGGCGCAGATTCCCGAAAGACGCGCTCAGAGAAGATTGGAACGGATAAATAGCCCGAGAATTTGCCGCTTGAATTGAGGATGTAAACTGCTATACTAAGAGACTGTAAAGCCCCACGCCGTATGTGAGGAGGCTTGGACAGCAAATCATCAACACATTTGGAAGGAAACGAGAAATGGCAAAGCAAAACAGAATCAAAGCCGTGACGCTGACCGTGCTGACTATCCTGGTCTTCGTCGGAACACTTTGGGCGGACAGTACGCCCAAAAAACCGGCCCGCGACCCTCTTCTTGGGATGATACCAAGTGAGAGTCTGTTCTGCGTGCGGGTGAACAATCTCAAAGGCACACTGGGCTCGATGGAGGGCTTTCTGGAGGGACTGGTGCCGTTACCGTTTAAGTTGACCGGATTTCTGGAGGGCCAAGAGTGGAAAGACGTAAACACCGACGGTGATTTTGCCCTGTTTGGGATGGTCCTCCAGAGCGATTCTCCGAATGCCAACCCGCTGGCCGACCTGTTCGTCGGCGCTCTGCTGCCGGTCACGAACTACAACAAGGTGATTCGCGGCAATCCCGACATCTCTAAGCCGGATGAAAACGGCATCTCCAAGGCCGGCGACCACGGCCCGTTGATCACCCGTCTCGGCAAGTATGCCCTTGTATGCCAGCGCAGAGATTATGACAAGCTTGTCAAGGTCAAGTCAATGGCGGGCCCCAGGAAACGGGGCTTGCGGAGCGTCCTGGATGCTCCAGAAATCAGGCGAGCGGCAAATGAGCCGATTTGGGCCTATGCGAACATACAGTTGGTCGGCAAAACATTCGGGCCAATGGTTATGGGCAAGCTCGAAGAGGTCAAGAAGATGCTTGAGCAGATGGACAAAACCCAACGAGGCCCTATGGAGGACCCCGGCGTGATTATGGACATGTACGCCGAGATACTAAAGGTGCTCGCCGATGAGGTCCAATACGTCAGCGTGGCGCTCAGCCCCACCGCCGATGTCCTGAACGTAACCAAGACCGTTGCAGCGAGGGACGGCACTGAACTCGCAGATGCCTTTGTGGCGACCGGCCGCAAAGGCCAGAGGAACAAGCTCTTAGGCTATCTGGAAGATGGGGCGATAATGAACTTTGCATGCAGGATCAACACGCCTTTCCTGGAAAATACTTATATCAGATCCCTCGATTTGATCAGTTGGCTTGGCGGCGGCATGTCCGAAGAAGACATAACCAGGCTCAAGGCAATGGTGGTCGATGAATTGGCGGCGATGGGTGAAAATCTGGCCTTCTCATTCCTGACAGAAGACAAAAAGCCGGTGTTTGCCTTCAAGTATGTGGTCCAGATCAGCGACGAGAAGAAATTTAATAAAGTCCTCAATGAACAGATTGAGATGATGAACTCCGGTGCGTTTACTGATATCTACAAGAACCTGGGTATGAAGATCAATATGGAAGTCAAGCGCGGCGCAGCCAAATACGGGGATGTCTCGATTGACTCGGCAAAACTTGCCTTCGAGTCAACTGAGCCGGACTCTCAGCAGGGCAAGATGATAGAGGCGATGTACGGCGACGGATTCGATTACCGCTGGGCCCTGGTTGAGGAGCATGCCGTTTACGTGGTCGGCGGTGACGTCGATACTCAGATCCGTGTACTCATAGACCAGGTCAAGGCGGGCGGGCCCAAAAAACTGGGGACAGAGATGAAATCGGCCCTGGCCATGCTTGAGGGCCGCGGCAGGGCTGATTTTGTGGGGACCTTTAACTACGTGCGCCTGCTAAAAATGGTAGCGGCGATGACGCAGGACCTTGCGATGCCCGGAGCCGGAATGCCCCGGATTGATATGACAAGCAAGAGCAACGTGGCCTTCGCCGGCAATGTCCGCAACGGCAAGCTGACGGCCAGGGCCGCTCTGCCGAAGGAGCACCTCAAGGAGCTGGTGGCCGTCTTCGGGATGATACAGCAAAAGATGGCCGAACAAATAAAGCAGGCCCAGTCCAAGGCCGACAAGACCGGCTTCGTGCCGCTTTTTAACGGCAGGGACTTGAGTGGCTGGGAGCCTTCCGGCGGCGCCAAATGGGTCGTAAAAGACGGCCTGCTCATCGGGACCCAGGGCGAAAACAATGCGCCGGGCGATTTGTTCACGAAGGCCACATACAACGATTTTGAGCTGACATGCACCTATCGAGTCGAATGGCCCTGCAACACGGGCATCTGGTTCCGGTACCAGTCGCCGCGGAAGGCATATCAGGCGGACATCCTTGAGTACAAGAACCCCGTGTGCTATTCGGGTTCGCTGTACTGTCCGGGCAAGATGTTCATCGCGATGAACGAGGACAAGTCGCTCGTGGACCGTGAGGGGTGGAATACGATGAAGGTCCGCGCCGAGGGCGACCATATTCAGATATGGATCAACGACCACAAGGTTGCCGACGTGCACGATGACAGCACGGATTCGGGCAAGATAGGCTTCCAGATCCATCCGGGAGCCCAATTCGGCCCAATGAAAATTGTCGTCAAAGAACTGCTGATCAAGCCGTTATAACTCTTCTCGAACAAACAACACATAGACGGTCATTACAAGCACCTTACGCAATCCGGCGCAACAGAGCCCCGACCGTGAGGAGTGGGCCCATTTATGTCATTGCGAGCACCTCACCGGATTCTCAGGATGCATATAGAAGAAAATAGCCTACGCACGTCATTGCGAAGGAGCGCAG
>JAGMDR010000433.1 GCA_023128595.1 Planctomycetota bacterium
TTTTGACGGCCAAAAACAAAAAAACCTTGCATTCTCAGGCCTTTGGTTTAGCTTTTCACACGAGTCAAATGCCAAAAATCTCTATTACATTTAACAAGGAGGTCATTATGTATCGCTTGATTGAATGCAAATCAAAACACATCAGCTTCGCCGCACTGGTCCTGCTCGCTTCGGCGCTGGGCATTTTCGTAACGCACGCACAGCAACCTGCAGAGGTGCCAAAACTAACCACGCCGCAGGGCGTCAGATTATTGATGAACAAGAGTTTCGACGACAGCGACCGGGCACGCAAAGAAATCCTCGAACTGTACAAAGATCTGCGAGTTACCGATGTGCTCGACGGTATGGACCTGATCGGTCTGCAGGACATAGGCCTGATGAACAAATACGTCCGGCCCCTGTGGCGGGATGTGGACAAGTTCTCTCACAGAATAGTAGGATTCGCAATCACCGTCCGCCACGTCCCTACCGATGTCAGGGTCGGCCAGAATTCGTTTGGCGACCTCGCAGGCTTCAAGAGATTCAAATCGCAGCAATATAAACGTGCCCCCGACGCCTGGCTGCAGGGCGCAAAGTCGGGCGACGTGGCCGTCATCGACGCCGGCGGGATACCCGAATGCGGCTTCATCGGGTCGAACAACAGCCTCGGCTGGGCCGAGAAGGGAGTAGTCGGAATAATCACCAATGGCGGCGCCCGCGATACCGATGAGATCATCAAGGTCAAAAAGATCGCCGTCTATTGCAAGAACGGCTACAGCACCCGCGGCGTTCGACCGGGAAGGCTCATCGCCGAGTCCTACAACTTCCCCATCAACTGCGCCGGCGTCCTGGTCTTCCCCGGAGATCTGATAGTAGCCGACGGCGACGGCGTGATAGTCGTCCCGCGCCGCCACGCCCTGGAAGTCGGAAAGCTCGCCCGGGAAATCAACGTCGGCGACCAAAAATCCCGCGCCGAAAGGTTCAAACGCCTGGGAATGCCGCTTGACGAAACCGTGAAAACAAAATAGCCTGTATCTTTTCGGATCGGTCCGGACCATTTCGCTCATAGTCCGGCTTAACAGAATCCCGAAGAATGGATAGTCCCACGACAGAGAGGGCACTGCCCTGGTTGGGGCAGAGGCCCCGATTGCTGGGTGAGACAGCACAGGAAGGATATCGACATGCATAAGAACAATACAAATTGTACACGACGCGAGTTTGTGGCAGCAGCTTCTGTGACGCTGGCCGGCGCGGCGTTAGGAAGCACTACGACCAAAAGGAAGGACAACGCTATGATGAGAATCGGTTTTCATACAGACGCATTCAATTCGTCTTACTGGAATTTCGAGAAATGCCTCGAATGGGCCCAGGCGAACGGCGTCCACTTTATCGAATGCGGGCTGATTGACGGGGTGAGCTGGATTCACGGTCTCGGATATCAACCGCACGTTGTCCTTTACGAAGATCCCCTGTTATTGCGCAGGAAAATGGAGAAGTATGGCGTGCGATTCTCCCAGGTGGACGCGGCATTCCCGCTGTCGGGCAAGGACGGGCCGCTGTACGGCGTGCCTTATGTCCTCAAGAGCATCCCCTGGGCGAAGCTGGCCGGCTGTGAGCACATTGCCACAACAGACGGTCTGCACAAGCCCGAAGGCCTGTCCGATGACCAGGCTATGGACATGATGAAACGCAGCTATGGCCAAATCATTGAGGTTGCCGAAGCCTATGAGATGATCATCAACATCGAGGTGCACGGGTATTTCACGACCAAACCCGATATGATGGAGAAAATGCTCGCGTTCTGCGATTCACCTTATCTGCGCATGAATATGGATACCGGTAACACCTACATTGCCGGAGAAGATCCGGTGAGCTTTTGTGA
>JAGMDR010000434.1 GCA_023128595.1 Planctomycetota bacterium
AAAGCCCGTAAAAGAGAAAACGTCACCGACAAAATCGTCATTACAATCGACCCGCCGGATGCTAAAGACTTCGATGACGCCATAAGCCTCGAGCGGAATTCCGACGGCAGCCGGGTGCTCGGCGTGCACATCGCCGACGTGAGCACTTTCGTGACGGACGATTCGGCGCTGGATACCGAGGCAAAGGACCGCGGCAACAGCGTGTATCTGCCCGGCAGGACAATACCAATGCTGCCTGAAATCCTTAGCAATGGAATATGCAGCCTCCAGCCGGACCAGAAGCGGTTCACAAAAAGTGCCTATCTGACTTACGACGAGCAGGGCAACATTGTCTCGCGCAGTTTCGCCAACAGCATTATTTGCTCGACGCAGCGGCTGACGTACCGGCAGGCCGACAGAATCTTGAAAGGCCATACGAAAGGCGCCAAACCCAAAGTGATTACGCTGCTCAAGAATATGGAGGCGCTCAGCCGGGCGATCGAGCAGCGGCGAAGAAAAAACGGAATGATACATCTGGACCTGCCGGAGACGGAGCTGGTGATGGACAAATCCGGGCGGGTGGTCGATGCGCATCCGGCCGACGACAGCTACCCGCACACCATGATCGAGATGTTTATGGTCGAGGCGAACGACGCCGTCGCATCATTCCTCGACAGGCGCAATGTCCCCTTCATCCGGCGGATTCATCCCGATCCGGATGTCCTGAGCATGAAGAACCTCGCCATGCTTCTCAAGGCTTTCGGCATCACTATTCCGCGAAATCCCGACCGTGTGGCGATCCAGGATTTGCTGGCCGGCGTCAAAGGCCGGGATTGCTCGTTCGCAGTGAACCTCGCCGTCCTGCGGAGTTTTGAGAAGGCCCAGTACGCACCTCTGCACATCGGACATTATGCTCTGGCCTCCACTCACTACTGTCACTTCACCAGTCCCATCCGCCGATACGCCGACCTGCTCGTCCACCGCATCCTGGATTGTTTCCTGCAAAACCGCGGCGACCTGGCCAAAGACACCGCCGCCGGCCTGGACCTGACCGAAATCGGCAAACACATCACGTTTACCGACCAGCGTGCCGATAACGCCGAAAAGGAGCTGACCGCAGTGCTTATACTGCAAATGCTCAGCAAGAGAATCGGCGAGGAGCTCGCATGCGTGACTACGGGGCTGACGGGCTTCGGCGTATTCGTGCAGTGCCGAAAGTTCGGGATCGAAGGGCTCATCAAGATGGAGGACTTAGGGCCGGACCACTGGAAATTCGACAAAAGGACCCAGTCGATCCTCGGGCAGAACTCCGGATGCAGCATCCGCTTGGGACAGTCGCTAAATGTCCGCATAACCTCCGTCAACGTCCCGGCCCGGCAGTTGAACGTAATCCCCTCAGAGCCGTTAGTCACCGCCGCACCGCAAAGAAGGCAAACTAAGAAACAGAAGAAACGCAGAGAAACCAGAGAAAAGGCCAAGCCCGGGAAAACCAAACAAATCAGAAAGAAGGCCAAGCCCCGGAAAGGCAAACAAGCAGGGAAAAAGACGAAACCACAAAAGACTAAGAAACGTAAAAAATCCCGCCGATAAACCAAAAAGGGCCGCAAGCCCAAATTGTCCCGGGCTCACGGCGAAAGCCGTTGTCACTTTGGGCCGCAGATACTTTGGGTGCGCCTCAGGATGACATCGAGTATCCGAGATACCAAAGACTTGCCGGAATTACAATAATTGCAAGTCTGTTTTCACGCTGTTTTGCATCTCCTTAGGCAACCGCTGATGGTGAGCACTGCCGGCGGGGAGATATCGGGCTCGCCCGGATTGATTTGTTGACATCCTGTGGCAATTCTGCAATACTTGTTTGATGAATATAAAAGTAAAAGAATCTGTTGAATATATAATATCAGCAGCCATAACAGTTTAAGAAAGGTACTATAATGAAAAAACAACGCGCTTTTACCGGGGTTATCGAGCGCGAAGGCGATGGATACACCGCCCTTTGCCCTGAACTCGACATTGCCAGCCAGGGTGAGTCCGTGGAACAGGCGAGGAACAATTTGATCGAAGCGATAGAATTGTTCTTTGAGACTGCATCAGACGCTGAGATACAAGAACGCCTTCACGATGAGGTGTTCATCACGCCTCTGGAAGTTGCCTCGTGAACTATTCGAAGTACAGGAGTAAAAAATGAGAGCATCTGAAATGCGAAAAGGCCAGACCGTCAAGATTGACGGCAAGCTGTACGCGATAGTCGATTACCAACACGTGAAGTTAGGCAAAGGCGGCGCCGTCTATCAGACGAAGCTCAAGAGTCTGACCGACGGCTCAATTCAAAACATCCGCCTTCGAGCCGAGGAAATCGTTGAAGAGGCCTACTTGGATAAGCGAACATACGAGTATCTCTACTCATCCGGCAGTGAGCACGTCCTGATGGACACCACAAACTACGACCAGATCACCTTAGATGACGATGCGTTCGCCGATGGGCCCAAGTATCTAAAGCCGAACACCCGGTTGCAGGTCAGTATGTACGAAGGCAAGCCCCTGATAGTCACCCTGCCCAACTCCGTCGATCTGAAGGTCACCGACACGCCCCCGGAAATCAAGGGCGCTACGGCGACGAATCAAAACAAGCCCGCAACCCTCGAAACCGGCCTGGTCGTCCAGGTGCCGCCCTTTATCAAAATCGGAGAAATCCTCCGCATCGATACGCGGACCGGCGAATACGTAACACGAGTAAAGGATTAGGAAAGCACGAAACTCGAAATACGAAACAAATTCAAATGACCAAAATAGGTATTTGATATTCGGATTTTTGTTCTGATGTTGGATAAAGTAAGTAAAGCCCTTGTAAAAGTCTTCGGTTCGCGTAACGAGCGGATGGTAAAGGCGTATTCAGTAATCGCCGATGAGGCCGGGGAGTTTGAGGACCGGATAAAGGCGCTCGACGACGAGGCGCTGAAGGCAAAGACCGCCGAGTTCAAAGCCGCCATAGAAGCCGGCGCCAGGGCCGAGGACATCCTGACCGAGGCCTTCGCCGTCGTCCGCGAAGTCGCAGCAAGAAGCGTCAAGATGCGGCATTTCGACGTGCAGATTGTCGGCGGCATCGTCCTCTACGAGGGCAAAATCGCCGAGATGGCAACCGGCGAGGGCAAGACCCTCGCGGCGACCCTGGCCGCGTACTTAGTGCATCTGACCGGAAGAAAGGTCCACATAGTCACCGTCAACGACTACCTTGCCAAGCGTGACGCCGAATGGATGGGCCCCATCTACGAGGCGCTGGGCCTGACCGCAGGCGCGATTCAGGCGGATATGGACACGGCCGGTGACGAGCGAAAATACCAGTACAACTGCGATATAACCTACGGCACAAACAACGAGTTCGGCTTCGACTACCTCCGCGACAATATGAAAATCTCACTCGAGCAGATGGTCCAGGGGCCGCTCCAATACGCGATAATCGATGAGGTCGATTCAATCCTGGTGGACGAAGCCAGGACGCCGCTGATCATATCCGGCCCTGCAGTCGACGAGGTGAGCAGATACAAAAAGGCGGACGGCATTGCAAGAAAGCTGATGGGTCTTCAAAGCACTTACGACCGGACCAAGAAGCAAATCGATACGGCCGAGCGAACAATAGCCAATGCGCAGGGTGAGCTTGCCGAGGCCAAGAAGGCCAAGGACTCCGCGCGAATCGATAAGGCGCAAGAGGCAATCGAGAAGAACCAGAACGAACTGGCGACGGCCCAGGTGAGACTTGAAGAAATCACGCAGTATTACGAAGTGGAATTCGACCGCAAGGCGGTGCACCTGACGCATGAAGGGGTCGGCGCGGCCCAGGAGATAGCCGGCATCGGGTCATTCTTCACCGGCTCAAATATGGAATGGCCGCACCTGCTCGAGCAGAGCCTGCGGGCGCACGTGACATTCGAGCGAGAAAAAGACTACGTGGTTATGGACAACAAGATCATCATCGTGGATGAATTCACCGGGCGGCTTATGCACGGGCGGCAGTGGTCGGACGGCCTCCACCAGGCCGTCGAGGCGAAGGAGACCGTCACGGTAAAAGAAGAAACCCAGACGCTGGCGACCATCACGCTCCAGAATTTCTTTAAACTCTACGACCAGATCGCCGGAATGACCGGAACCGCTGCGACCGAGGCCGAAGAGTTTATGAACATCTACAAGTTGGAAGTCGTCGTGATACCCACGAACGAGCCGTGCATCAGGGACGACCGCGAGGACGCAATATACAAATCGATGAAAGAGAAGTTCGATGCAATCATTGAGGAGATACACGAGATTAGTGCCTCCGGCCGCCCATTGCTTGTGGGCACGACCAGTGTTGAAAGAAACGAAGCCCTCTCGGATGCTCTTACGAAGAAACGTGGGCTCGAACACGAGGTGCTCAACGCCAAGCAGCACGCAAGAGAAGCCGTCATCGTCGAAAAAGCAGGCGAGCAGCACAAGGCTCGCGACGGCTCAATGCGCGGCAACGTCACTATCGCGACGAATATGGCCGGGAGAGGCACGGACATCAAATTAGGCCCCGGCGTGGCAGACATCGGCGGGCTGCACATCCTCGGCACCGAGCGGCATGAGGCCAGAAGAATCGACAACCAGCTCCGGGGCCGGAGCGGGCGACAGGGCGACGCCGGCTCGAGCCAGTTCTTCCTCTGCTTCGAGGATGATTTGATGCGAATCTTCGCCCCCGAGTGGACCGTCAAGGCGCTGTCGTGGATCGGCTGGGAAGAGGGTCAGCCGATCTACCACAAGAGAATCAGCAAGGGTATCGAGAAGGCACAGAAGAAAGTCGAGGAGCGAAACTTCGACGTTCGCAAGAGCCTGTTGGAATACGACGAGGTAATGGACTACCAGCGAAAACACTTTTACTCGCGCAGACGCCAGATTCTCGCGGGCAAGGGTCTTAAAAACGTAATCCTCGAGATGATCGACGCGGCGATAACCAAGAGCTGCGAGACCATCCTCGACGAGAGCTATCCTTTCAACTGTGTCGCCGAGTGGGCCCGCACGAACTTCGGCGCCGACTTAAAGCCCGCCGACATCGCCGGCGCAAAGCCCGACGAAATCGAAAAATTGATGAAGGCCCACGCAAAAGACAACGCATCCAACAACATATCGCTCTCTATGGGTGAATACCTCGAAGACTACGGCGACCCGCGAAGCTGGGACATCTCCGGCCTGTGCAAATGGGCAATGAGCGCCTTTAGTGTGAACCTGAGCCCCGGCAAGATCAAACACCAATCGCCCGAAGAAATCGAAGAGCAGTTGATCAGTGCCGCGGCCGAGCAAATCGACAAGAAAGACTGCTCGCAGTTCTCCGAGTTCCTCAAGGACGATTTCTCGCTCCGCACGTTCGCCGAATGGGCCTGGTCCAAATTCGACATAAAGCTGGACGTCGAGCAGTTGAAGAGCCTCAAGCCGGCGGAAATCCGCGAGCGAATTCTGGAAGAGACCACGGCCAAGTACAAGCAAAGAGAGATCGAATACCCCGTTGAATTCGCAATGAATATGGTCTATGGTCCGCAGGGCACCAACATATACGCCTTCGAGGCCCTGGCCGAGTGGGCCAACAAAAAATTCAGCGCGGGGCTCTCGGCCGAGCGGATGCAGAACGCCAAGCCCAAAGACCTCCACAAACAACTCTTACAATTGAGCGAGAGCTTCAATAACGGCAAGCTGGACCAGGAGCTGGCCGACAAAATCGCCGCCCTCGACACCGCCGCGCTCACCAAATGGGCCAACGATAGATTCAACGCCTCGGTTACCGAAGAGGACCTCGCCGAAACCCCGCAAGCCAAAGACCGGCTCTCGCAGCTTGGCCGAGAGTTCCTCCGAGCCGAGCTTAGCGATCTGGAGAGATACGTCCTCGTCCAGGTCTATGACTCCGCCTGGAAGGACCACCTCTACGCGATGGACCACCTGAAAAGCAGCATCTGGACCCGCTCCTTCGCTGAAAAGGACCCGAAGACCGAGTACAAACGCGAAGGCTTTAGAATGTTCAACGATATGCTCGAATCGATCGAGGACCGGGTCACCGACATCGTCTTCCGGGTGCGGCTCGAAGCCGGGGCACGGGCCAGAAACGTCTGGAACGTCAGCCAGACCAGCCACGATGAGGTCGGGCAGTTCGCTATGGCCGAAAGGCAAAGGGCAGCCGCACAAGCGCCGCAGGGTGAGGGAAAAGTAAAGCAGATAAAGCTCCAAAAGCCAAAGGTCGGGCGAAACGACCCCTGTCCCTGCGGTAGCGGAAAAAAATACAAGAAATGCTGCGGAAAACCGGGCTGAATAATTCGTATCTCGTATCTCGTGAAGCGTGAAGCGTATCTCGTATGTGTTAGCCCGTGTCAGTAAGTGAAACTTGTGCCCGCGCAGGCGGGTATCTGTCGTTCAAGAGCGTTTTGGGCAGCAGCGCAAAAAGAAAACATCGAGCAACTTGCGCTACCCGATGTTTTCCGGAGGGGAGAAAA
Source organism: Planctomycetota bacterium (assembly GCA_023128595.1). Classification (GTDB taxonomy): domain Bacteria; phylum Planctomycetota; class Phycisphaerae; order Sedimentisphaerales; family Anaerobacaceae; genus DAOVRL01. The sequence goes on from JAGMDR010000434.1 coordinate 6,468, forward strand.
ATCTTTGTTTCAGTTCCGTTCTTCTTATCGGCACGCACACGATTGCCACTTTAGCGAGAAAGCTCCATATTTTTGCTCATTTTATTATTTGTACGCCCTGGCCGGTGAAAAAGTTCACCATTTTGCCCCAGTACCGATAATATTTCCGCTTGCACCCGGCGCTCTACTCTCCGAACAGGACCGAGGGCATCTGCACGGCGCAGAAATATCCGAAGACCAGGAAGGCAATAATCAATCCGACTGCGAATATCCAGTTCGGGCGAAGCACGCGGGCGGCCTCGGCGCTGAGCAGCTTCGGCATCACTACGAAAAGTCCAACCGCCACTAAAATCGCCTGCAAAGGCGTCAGCAATAACCCGTCCATCAACGCCGCGAACTGAACCAATACCACCGGTTTTTCCTTGAAGCAGAACACGATAACCATATTCGCACACAGAAAGAAGAGCAGGAACATCCGAAACTGCGTCTTCCATGCGAACTTCTTCGCGAAGCCCGGAATACAAATCCTGCACGAATCGGCCAACAATCGCGGCCACCCCGCCAACTGCCCGATCTGCGTCGAAATCAGCGCCGCGGCCCCGGCCAACATAAACAGAAAACCGCCCAACGAACCCCATCTCGATGAAAACAGTCTCGATAGCTCGATGCCCACCTCGGGGCCTTCCGGCGCAACCTCAGCAGGCCGCAGTATCCCCGCCCCGGCGATAAAAAATGCTGCCGTAACAACGACCCCTATCACCATCGCTAT
>JAGMDR010000435.1 GCA_023128595.1 Planctomycetota bacterium
GCACGATACTATGCCTGCGGCAAACGGCTGGGTAACGACTACCAGATGTTCGGCGTCCTGCTGGTTGACCTTCAAAATGGCACCGAGACTATCATCGACCGTGACCCATTCATCCTCAATCCCCATCCGCAGTTCGAGCCGGGCCAGGGCAGGGTCCTGATGATCCAGCACAACCGAGGCGGTAAGTACACGCCCGAAGGGAAACGCATTAGGCTGGTCGGTCCGGAGGGCGCCACGCTGTACCTGCTCTCTGTGCCGGAGGGCAAGCGTACGAAGCTGCAAGTGGGAAAGCCGCACACTACGCCGGTCACCGGCCATGAAGCCTGGATCGGCAAGACCAAGGAGGTTCTGCTGACGGTCTCAGCCAGAGAGGATTATGCACCGCCAAAGGGCAACCTGTTGGCTGTCCGCGCGGGCTCGGCGGCACGTGTTGTGGCCAAGGGCTATAGGTTCAATCATGTCGGCGTCTCCCGCTGCGGCCGATTCTTCTGCTGCGACGACTGGCAAGAGCCCTACAAATTGGTGCTCGGCTCGATCAGGACTGGTAAGACAGCAGTGGTGTGTGAGTCGAAAACGTCCCCGGGCCGTGCCCAGAACACTCACCCGCACGCTTACCTGACCCCAGACCTAAAATGGGTAATCTTTAACTCGAATCGTAGCGGATTCCCGCACATCCACGCAGCAAGCGTCCCGGAGGGGACAATCGAGAGACTGTCCGAAGCTTGAACGGGCTATGCGCTATACAGACGGTTGCTTGCCATTGTGCCACCATTCCCAATCCGCCATAGGTCCGCCGCGGCGGAAGGCTGCCACACGGTGTTGACAATGAAACTGTTCTGCGAAAGCTTCTGACAAAATCGCAGCTACTGCCGTTTCAAATAAATTAGCGTAACTTTTGGGTCTTGTCATTCCGGGCTTGACCCGGAATCCAGAGAATATCAGACCTGGATTCCCGCTCCCCGCTTTCGCGGGGACAAGTTTACGCCTGCGAAGGCAGGTGCGGGAATGACAAGAAGTGACATTTTCTTTTTAGAAACGGCACTACTTTTTCGGATCCGTATTAAACGCGTGTTTGGCCTCATATCGAATTCAGCTTATCTCTGTTTTCATAGACCTTGAGGATGGCATTGGCGACGTCAGCCATATCGTCTTTGGTTCCAAGCAAGGGACCTGAAGCCCAAATCATGGCCATCTCCCGACAAACCTTGTCGCAGTTGGGACACTTGTTATCTTCGCGGTATCTCTGCAGTCTCTTTTTGGAAAACATTTTCTGATAGACCCTGGTGCTCAATATGTGCTCTGCCCAGGGTTCCTTATGTAATCCCTGCCCGATATATGGACTGAGACTAACACCTTCGGCACGGACGGCCTTTAGAAACTTGCTGCGGTCCGCATTGTTGAAGTATTCCTTTCGATACGTCATGGGATACAGGTAAAATGACCCGCTGGCGGTGCCTTCGTATAGTTTTTGGGCAAAGATCCCCGGAATATCTTTGACCTTAGAGGTTAGATAAGCAGCGTTTTCATTGCGGCGGGCGAAGCGTTCTTTCACGCCGGGCAACTGGCCAAGCAGTACGGCTGCTTCAAACTCGTTCATGCGGTATTTCGGTCCGGCCACTTCGGTGCGTCCGCGGCGCGATGTGCCGTGGTTGTGGACGGTGTAACACTTGTCCATAAGCTCTTCATCGTTTCCTACGATTGCTCCGCCTTCTCCGCAGGCGATTGTCTTGCTCGACTGAAAGCTGA
>JAGMDR010000436.1 GCA_023128595.1 Planctomycetota bacterium
CCCCCCAAAACCTTGCAAGTCAATCGCATTACCTGCCCCAAAAAACCAGAATAATCCGTCGCAGAGCCGTAAGGTTCAGCCAATAAACAGTTTATAGACAACTATTTTTTCACCTTTGTCCTGCAAGAAAACACCTGTATATCAGCAGCCCTTAATACATAATTACAATCCCTTATAATAGGTGATGATTTGCCCTGAATCGCCAACACTCTCGCGCCGAAGAATTACCTTTGGCCGCTTGCACACCCCGAAACCACCACCAAAGGTGCCTCCGGAACACGCTCCCGCCCCCCTAAGAGCTAAAACGCACCCCGAATCCCCTACGCTGCGAAATCAATCCAGAATGTGGTCCCCAACGCAGTGAAGAGCCTGCGCTGAGCAAAGTCGAAGGGATCTGGCCACCGAAGGTGACTCAACCTGCGCCGGACCCAATGCGATGCGCTCTGGGCGGCGGAAGGTAAACGCTTTCCCACGCAATTATCACTAATCAATCATCAATAGCGATATGGCTCTTTGCCGTGTTTTGCTCGCAGGTCGGTCTGCATTTCTCGCAGGGTGTCGGTGAGGACCTCCGCTAATTTTTCATCGCCCATTTCTTTTGCCTGCTCAGCCGTTATTGCCTCACCGTAGCACACCGAAATCGAGCCAGGGGAAAATATCTTTTTGTGCCTCGGCCAGCATTCAAACGCACCGTCAATCACCACCGGCACCACCCCCGCCTTGCCGCGTCTGCACAAAAGACCGAAGCCAGGCTTAATCACCCCGATCCGCCCATCCCTCGTACGCGTTCCTTCCGGAAAAAGGCACACCCCGCGTCCGGCCTTAAGCTTGCTGATAACCTTCCTGACCGCCCTGAGATCCGCCTGGTCCTGCTTTAGCGGTGTCGCATCCACCGAAGAAAGCAGCCGGCCGAAAAACCAGTTCGAGAACAGCGATTCCCGCGCGAGAAAGCACAGACGCCTCTTCAAAAACGCCCCGCTAAGCATCGGGTCGAGATAGCTCTGGTGGTTGCTCACAAGAATAAAAGCCCCTTTGGCAGGGATATTCTCCCGTCCGGAAACGCGCACGCGAAAAAACACCATACAGAAAACCCTGCAGGCCCGTCGCGCAGCGTGGTACCACATTGCTTTCAGCCTTTCCCTGAGCATTTCTCGTCCACGCAAGCCAAAAGTTTTTCCACAACCTCTTCTATCCCCAATTCCGTGGTATCGACCACAATAGCATCATCGGCGGGCCTCAGCGGCCCCGTCGTTCTGCTTTGGTCGCTATTGTCCCTATCTTCAATGGCTGTCTGTATCTGCTCGAGGTTCCGCTCTTCACCCGCGGCCCGAAGCTCCGCCTGCCTTCTTCTTGCCCTTTCCCTCGGATCGGCCGTCAGATAAAACTTTATATCGGCATCCGCAAACGCCACTGTCCCCTGGTCTCTTCCCTCGGTGACTATCCTTTCCTCCCCGGCCGCAAATTGCCTTTGCATCTCAACTAACTTCTCTCTAACTCTCGGCGCCGCCGCGGCATACCGAGCGTTGGCGGTTACCTCCGGCCCGCGTATCTGCTCGGTGACTTCAACCCCATTGACGCAAACCGTCGTCTTGCCCGCCTCTGCCGAGAATTCAAACTCGCTGCTTTCTATAACGCCCAGCAGCTCATCTTCGTCGCTCATATGCGCGCCCGCCCGCATCGCCGCTAACGTCACCGCCCGATACATCGCACCCGTATCGAGAAAGCTCGCGTCGAGCCGCTCGGCCAGCAGCCGGGCAACCGTGCTCTTACCGCTGGCCGCCGGGCCGTCAATTGTAATAACAAGATTCGCCATCTCAGGAACCAACCTGCTTCATAAACTCCGGCTCCGCCGTCCTGTCAACCTTGACAACAACAATACTCGTGTCGTCAATCTGTCTGGCAAGTCCCACAAACCGCCTTCTGTACCTCAGAATATTCTCGACCATCCGCCTCGCTGAGCCCGCGATAAACCGTTTTGCAGTTGCCAGCAGACGCTCTCTGCCCCAGAACTCATCGTCGAAGTTGACCGCATCAATCAGCCCGTCGGTATAGAACAGCAGGCAATCGCCGTCTTTCAGCTCAACCGTCTCAATCTCGTATTCCGCCTCTGCATCGACTCCGAGCACAAGCCCTCCCTTTTCCAGATTCGTAGTCTCACCGTTTGTGATCAGCACGGTCGGCTCATGCCCGCAACTGCAATACGTTATCGTCATATCTTCTGCGTCGATGATTGCGTAAAACAGCGTAATAAACTGGCCCTGGTCACATTCCCTGCACACCGCTTTGTTCAGCTTGTCAATCACCTCCCCTATACTCTTGCTGCCGCCGTGGCCCTCTGCATAAGCTCGCATCGCACCTCTAAAACAGCTCATCATAAGGGCAGCCGGCATACCCTTGCCCATAACGTCCGCAATCGCCACAACAATCCGGTTGTCACCGGCCTTGAGGAAATCGTAAAAATCGCCTCCGACGTCAAAACACGGGATATAAATAGCCGCCACATCCAATCCCGGTACCAGCGGCGCCCTCTCAGGGATCATCCTTCGCTGAACGAGCCCCGCTAAGCGCATCTGCTCGGCAACACGCGCCCCTTCAATCGCCTCGGCATACAGCTTGGCGTTCGTTATCGCAACGGCACACTGCGAAGCAACCGCCCGCGCCAACTGGATATCGTCTTGCCCGAAACGCTTGGGCCTCGGACTATAAAGCCGAAGCACCCCGATCGCCCTGTCCCGAAACTCCATCGCAACGGTAAGCTGGCTCACAAGCCCCTCTTTGATCGTTGCTTCTTTGTATTTTACCCGACCATCAACCCGCATATCGTCCAGCACCACCGCCTGGCCCGCGAATGCAGCCTTGACCACAGGGTCGTTCCTCGAGACCATCCCCTTATTGCGATACCCTTCGCTAAGGCCGTACGTACTCCGCATCTTCAAATCACCCGCCTCTGTATCAAGCAGCCGAATCGAGCACGCCTTGACGCCTGTAATCTTCACCGCCGCCTCGGCCAATCTGTCCAGGGCCTCTTGAAGCGAAAACCTCCCCGCCACCAGCGTAATAAGCTGATAAATCTGTTCATCTCTTTCTGTTTGTCTGTTTGTCTGTTTCGCCATAACCGGTTGCCGGCATAAATCGAACGGATCCATTCTCCGTAGCCCCGGGGCGCCGGGACAAGAAATGAATTATACGCGACTTTGCCCCCCAAGTGAACCCTAATCCACGCCCCATGCGCAGGTTCGGGTGTGGCCGGATTTTCCGGCAAACGATTTCAGGCTTGTCAAAAATCCCATTCACAAGCGTAACAA
>JAGMDR010000437.1 GCA_023128595.1 Planctomycetota bacterium
GAATACACAGAGATGATGGGAAAGGCTCGCACAGTAGCTACCAATAGGATGACTGCCCAGGCTGCCCAGTTGGGCGCGGATGCGATAATCAATGTTCGCTATATGACTACGAGTGTTGTGGGCAGTGCCGCCGAACTTTTAGTTTACGGCACAGCGGTCAAGCTCAGCGAGTAGACCCTCTTGCGGGCCCCTGGCCATCCCCAAGCTACGCTTGAGGCTGCCATCCGACGTGCAAAGTATTAGCTAATATTTGTTGCGGAAACAGGATTTGTCGTTCCCGCACCTTCTTTCGCAGGTATAAACTTGTCCCCGCGGAAGCGGGGAGCGGGAATCCAGTTTTTTAGCCCTGGACCCCTGCTCCTTCGACTTTGCTCAGGACAGGTTTCGCAGGGGTGACATTGTTAGACAGGAATCACTTATGACAGAGCAAACGATTCATCCACCCACCACTGCATCCCTCTCAAGACTCACAACAATTCAAGGCGACGACCGCTGCGTACTGACGGTCTATTTCCCCGGATCGCTGACGACCGGTCCGAAGGCTGCGAACAAACTGATGGAGCTGCCAGAGAACTTGCTTGGGGCTGAGAGCTTGACTCCCGACGAGACTGAGCACCGGCGCCGCTCGCTGGATCTTTGGCGCATCGCGATTCGCAAAGTGGACTTTCCCGCTGCTTTGGGGTGGGTAGGTGTGGTGTCGTGGCTCACAGAGGATGTAGCATTTATGCAGTTGCCGGTTGCTGTGGAGCTGGCCGCTTACCTGGACAACTCTCCTTTCCTTCTCCCGGCGGCCAGATTGCTCGACGACTTCGAGGCATATGCGGTGGTCTACGCGGACCATGCCCGCGCGACCATTTACCTCGCGGCCCTTGGCAAGCTGAAGGAAGCCGGCAAGTTACGTGGTGAGATCAAGAACCACGTACGCAAGGGCGGCTGGTCCCAGCAGCGGTACGAGCGTCGACGGGACAAGGAGATTCACCATTACTGCCGTGCCATCCTCGACAAGCTCCGGCAGCTTATCGAGAGCGAACGGTTGCGTCGGATCGTACTGGCCGGCGACCGGATCCTTTTGGGCGAATTGGAAAAACGAATGGCTCCCGGTATGCGCAAGCACGTCGTCTGTCGTCTCCCGATGGAGGACAAGAAGGGACCTCACGAGATCTTCCAGGAGACCCTACCATCTGCCGCAGAGCAGGAGCGACGAGAAGAGCGCTGGTTACGAGATGCCATCCGCAACGAGCACGGCGCCGGTGGCCGCGCCGTTGTAGGGCCTGCCGACACCCTTGCCGCGTTGAACGAGAAGCGGGTCCGCTGGTTGCTTATCGGTCCGATGAAGGGCGTGGATTTCTGGCGGTGCCCGGGATGCGGCGGCTGCGGGCTCGGTCGGCCCCCTGCCTGTCCGCAGTGCAGCCAAGCAACTTATGCCCAGTCCGCGGCAAACGAGTTCACGGACCTTGCGTTTGCCGGGGGCAGCCGCGTCGAATTCACCGGTGACGACCTGGCCGAGCTCGGCGGTGTGGGCGCACTGCTGCGGTGGTAGAAGGGCTTGGCCGAGCGATGCGATATAAGGCGTCTGCAGAATAGAAATTAAGCATATTTTGAGGATGAAAAGTAACCGTTCACGGGGCAAATGTGCCCTTGTATGTCATTGCGAGGTCCGCCTTTGGTCCGCCTACGGCGGAGCAATCTCAATCGTTACATTTCAGATTGCTTCGTCGTAACACTCCTCGCAATAACCTCAAAACGCAACTTATACCGCGTGAACGGTTACCTTGAGTTTTTGATGTTCGAAGAGTAACAATATGTTTGGTAAGGAGACAGGAATGAACCGTCGAGATTTTTCTAAACATGTTCTAATGCTTGGGATTGGTGCCGGCGCCGGCTTAGCAAAAGGCAATGAGGCAAGGGCCAAGAACAAAATCGGCAATTACTACGAGGAGCCGCCGAACAAATTGCCTATAAGGAAATTCGATGTGGTAGTAGCGGGGGCCGGCACAGCAGGTGTCGTGGCAGCTCTGGCTGCGGCACGTCAGGGCGCAAAGACCATATTGATAGAAAGGAAAGGTTACACGGGCGGCACAGCCACAGAAGGCGGTACTGCTCTTCATAGCTTCTATAACCTCTGGCAGACCTTTGACGTCGAAAAACGTCAGGTCGTGCGAGGGATTCCGCAGGAAATCATCGATCGCCTGATGAAAGTCGGCGGCTGTACGGGACACGCCGAGATGTCCAAAGGGTTCGATTTTGATTCCGTTTGCACCGCGATCGATACAGAGCTTTATAAACTTGTCACTATGCAAATGCTCGACGAAGCAGGCGTTTTCATAGCAGTCAATACCCTGTTGACGGGCGCCGTTACGGACGGCTCCAGAGTGAGGGGCGCAATCGTAGATAGCCGGTCCGGCAGAGAGGCTATCTATGCCAAGGCGTTCGTGGACTGCACGGCGTACGGCGATCTGGCCGCCTTTGCCGGCGCAGACTACAAGGAGCCCAACGATTATGCGTGCTGCAATAGTGTCGGCATCGGCAATGTGGATATCGATACGTATCATGAGTTTATAAGAGCGAATGGCCAGCCCAGCCAGATAGCCATGGGCATTCGCAGTGGCGAACCAGGCAAGGTCGTGCGTGTGCAGGGCCCACTCGGCCCAGAGTTTGCCGCAGAGGCAAGAAAAATTGGAATGTCCTCGGTTACAACAACCGTTCACGACAATTATTTCATGTTCATCAAGTGTAACTACAAAGTGCCTGGCTCGGTTATGAACAGGGACGATATGGCCAAGGCAGAGCTGGAGGTCAGAAAGCGCATGGCCAGGGCCGTGGAGCTGTTCAGGAAATACGTCCCCGGTTGCGAAAAAGCTTTCATGGCCAGGACAAGTCCGACACTCTGTATCCGCCGCGGCAGGCTCATCACCTGTGACTACGATATAACACACGAAGACGTGATCGAGGGCCGGCATTTCGACGACGATGTGATGGCGTACGGCTTTCACGATTCAGCGCCCCGCTTCCAAGTAAAAGATGGCGGCACGTACGGAATACCTTACAAAGCGCTGCGTGTAGCGGGCATAGACAATCTTTTGGTGGCCGGCATGATGATAACTTCCGACCGCAGAGCCCACATGTCCACCAGAAACACGGTAAGCTGCATGGGCCAGGGCCAGGCGACCGGCACAGCGGCCGCGCTCTGCTCCGCTAAAAACTGTGGAACACGCGAGCTTCGATACGCGCATTTGAGAGACGCCCTTAAAAAAGCCAGCGTCTATTTCGAAGCTTAAGGTGTCATCGCGCAATTCGCAGGCGAACCGCCGCCGCTAAGCTCGTCCGTTAGAGTTTTTGTGCCGGGGGTCTCAAGAAGGCTATGATGGCCTGTTGAGGGTCCAATTCTCTCCGGCTTATTTCTGGGCTTGTCATTCCGCACCCATTCGGCTGCGCTCAGGGCAGGCTTTGACGCCGAATCCAGACCCGCTGCTAATTTTGGATTCCTGCTTCGGCAGGAATGACAATCATCAATTGAGCAACGCCGGAACACTTGTCTGCCATGTCAATGCTTGTTCATACACCTTATCCTTACACAAAGGCCCGATTTCCTCCCGATCCACGGTGTTTTAATCTTGACTGTTGCCAGAGCGGCAACGGCTAAACGCGGGGTTGACGCGACACGGCCAAGCCAATAGAATGTGCCCTTTGATGCTGGATCGATGGTCGAGTATCATAACTGTCATTCTGAGGCGCAGCCGAAGAATCTCTTTTGCTTAGGCCAGATCCTTCGCTTCGCTCAGGATGACACGTGTCGAAAATCGAGGTCTGAGTATGGCAAAGATTAACGAGAACTTTCTGAAACTCCAGGCTGGATATCTGTTCCCGGAAATCAATAGGCGCGTGTGCGCATTCAAGGCCAAGAATCCCGACGCTAAAATAATCAGCTTAGGTATAGGCGATGTTACCCAGCCCCTGCCGCCGGCCATTATCGAAGCGATGCAAAGGGCTGTCGATGAAATGGCCGCCGCCGATACTCTCCACGGCTACGGTCCGGAACAGGGCTATGATTTCCTGATCGAGGCCATAATCGAAAATGACTACATATCCCGCGGCGTCGACCTTGATCTGAGCGAAGTCTTTATCAGCGATGGCTCCAAGTGCGATACAGGCAACATCCAGGAGATATTTGGCCAGGACAACATCGTTGCTATAACCGATCCATCCTACCCAGTCTATGTCGATAGTAATGTAATGGCCGGCAGAACCGGCTCAGCTAACAAAAACGGCCAGTATGACAAAATTGTCTATATGCCGTGTACCGCCGAGAATAACTTCATCCCTGAGCCGCCGCCCATGTCTGTTGATATTATCTATCTGTGCTTCCCGAACAATCCAACCGGAGCGGTAGCTACAAAAGAGATTTTGGCTAAGTGGGTCGATTTCGCCCGTACCAGCAAGGCGATAATCCTCTTTGATGCCGCTTACGAAGCCTTTATCACCGACCCTGACATCCCGCACTCCATTTACGAAATTGACCGGGCCAAAGAGGTGGCCATCGAGTTTCGCAGTTTCTCCAAGACGGCCGGCTTCACCGGCATAAGATGTGCCTTCACTGTCGTGCCGAAAGAGCTTGGAGCCTATGCCAGCGACGGCAGGGCGGTTGAAGTTAATCCTCTGTGGAATAGACGCCACTGCACGAAATTTAACGGTACCTCTTATGTTTCGCAGGTCGCCGCCACTGCCGTCTACACCGGCGAAGGCAAAAAGCAAACCAAGCGGATTATCGACCTTTATATGAACAACGCCGCCACGATTCGCGAATCGCTCGCTAAGTTGGGCTATCGGGTCTATGGCGGGGTGAATGCACCGTATCTCTGGATGAAAACACCGGACGGTTTTACCTCGTGGGACTTCTTTGACACACTGCTCCAGAGAGCCAACGTGGTGGGCACACCAGGTGCAGGCTTCGGCCCATCTGGAGAAGGTTACTTCCGCCTCACCGCCTTCGCCAGGCCCACCGACGTTAAAGAAGCAATGCAGCGTATAGCGCGTAGCGTTTAGCCGTCGCCGCCACGGCGACGTAGAACATTTAATGTTTAGCCCCCCAATTTATTGGGGGGTCATCAGAAGAGCAGAATTCAATGCGCAACCAGACGGCAGCCTACATCGGATTGGGCAGCAATTTAGGCAACAGACACGACTCTATCGATAGAGCCCTCAAGATGCTCGCCGAAAGCGAGCAAGTCGAGGTCGCCCGCGTCAGTGACGTAGTGGAGACCGCTCCGCTCGGGCAAGCAGACCAGCCCAAGTACCTAAATGCCGTCGCCGAAGTAAGGACCACCCTGAGCGGCGAAGATCTTTACGAGAGGCTGATCGACATCGAGGCCTCGCTTGGCAGAGTCCGGCGAGAAAAATGGGCATCCAGGACTATTGATTTGGACCTTCTTTTGTTTGGCCGGGACGTCATAAATCTGCCACATCTGACAGTCCCGCATTCGCAAATGCACCTGCGCTCATTTGTCCTGAGCGGTCTCTGCCAGCTCGATCCCAATTTGTTGCATCCTGTACTAAATGAGCCGGTCAATGAATTGGCTGCCAGATTAGCTGGTTCAGATTTTGTTCTGAACCCTGACCAGCCACAGCTTGTCAGCGTAGCGGGCATTATCGGGGTCGGAAAAACGACCCTGGCCAAGACGCTATCGAGCTACTTTGGTTGTAAGCTGCTGCTCGAGCCTTACGATACAAACCCCTACATGCCGGACGTCTACGCCGGCAAGAAGGAGTTCGCGCTGGATTCACAGTTATATTTTCTGACCAGCAGAATTTGCCAGCTAAGCGGTGACATGTTATCACCCGGCCAGTTCCCTGTAACTGACTATGTCTTCGATAAAGAGCTTATCTATGCTCGGCGTCTGCTCGACAACCAGCAGCTCGATCTATATGAGAAGCTCTATTACCCTTGCAGTGCACAGGTCACCGCCCCGGTACTGCTGCTATATCTTCGTGATTCCGCGCAGAAATGTCTCGAACGTATCCACGACCGTAACCGTCCTTACGAACAGCGGATTCAACTGCAGTTTTTGGAGGCTCTCACTTTTGACTACGAGCGACTCTTTGCGGACTGGAAAGTCTGCCCGGTTATCCGCATATCAGTGTCGCAGTTCGATTGTGCGCGGCATAGCGATATCGAGCATTTAGCAAAACAAGTAAGACATTACATTGCTTGCTCTTCTGTCATTGCCAGTTCGCCACAGGCGGACGAAGCAATCTAAAACGTGATGGGTATGAAATGGAAGTTGCAGAAACGGTATCTTCGGTCAGAGGTCTGGTAGAAGCCGCCCGCAGACAAGGCAAAACGATCGGTCTTGTCCCGACAATGGGTGCACTGCACATCGGCCATGTCTCTCTAATCGAGGCCGCGGTCCAGCAAACGGATTTTGTTGTCGTCAGCATCTTTGTCAATCCTACGCAGTTTTGCCCCGGCGAGGACCTTGCAAAATATCCCAGACCTTTCGATGCTGACTGTGAAATTTGCAGAAAGGCCGGTGCCGATGTCGTTTTCGCTCCCACCGCCGACCAGATGTATCCTGCCGAGAATCTCACCTGGGTGACCGTTGAGAAGTTGACCGAGCCGCTTTGCGGGCAATTCCGGCCTGGACATTTTCGCGGCGTCACCACCGTCTGCGCCAAGCTGTTTAATATTGTCGGTCCTGATGTTGCATTTTTTGGTCAGAAGGACGCCCAGCAGGCCATTGTCATCAAGAGAATGGTTGCTGATTTGAATATGCCTCTGGAAATTGTTATCTGCCCCACAGTCCGCGAGCCGGACGGCTTAGCCGTAAGTAGCAGAAATCAATACCTAAACCCAGAGCAGCGCAAAGACGCAACTTACGTTTACAAGTCCCTTCAAAAATGCCAAGAGATGATCGACGCCGGCGTCACGGACACTCAGAAAATCTTGACCGAGATGCGGAGAGTATTACAGCAGGTCCCGTCAATAGAGATAGAATACGTAAGCATAGTTGATGTTGGGACGCTCCAAGATATTGACAAGATTGCCGGCAAAATCCTCGCAGCCGTGGCCGTCAACATTGGCCCAGCCCGACTCATCGACAACATTCTGGTAGACTCGAACAGGTAATAATGTATAATGGAAATTGAACTTGTCATTGCTCAAGACTCAGAGGTTTGCTATGAGACAGTTTAAGATTGTTGTGGAAAAGCATCCCGATGGCTATGTAGCCTATCCATTGGGTCTCAAGGGGGTTGTTGTTGGCCAGGGAGACAGCTATGAAGAGGCACTTTCTGACGTGAAGTCCGCAATTCGTTTTCATATTCGGACCTTTGGAAAAGAAGTATTAGCGGCACATTAAACGGGGTCAGATTATTTCTTAAGTAAAGCCGTAATTTTTCTGTAGTGTGGATTGAAAGAGAGTAAGCGATTTTCGACGCTGGAAGTGTATCAAAACGTCGTGTTATCATGTTGGGACATCGTAGAGAATGAAAGAAGTCCTGTCTTTTGCTGAGATTAAGAAGCGTTTTGATTCTGAATGGGTGCTTCTTGCAGACCCGGAAACTGATGATGGTTTGAAGATTAAACGAGGTATAGTATTATGGCATAGTAAGAATAGAGATGAGGTGTATAGAAAGGCAAGAGAGATACGCCCAAATCATTCTGCTATTTTATACACGGGCAAATTACCTGACGATGTAGCAGTGGTATTATGAAGATTAAATTTGATCCTACCTGCGGTTTAATCGTTATCCCCACTCGATTGCTATGAACACTAAGACAAGTCACGAATCATGTTTGTAAAGATGTTAAGAAGCAAGCTACACGGTGCGACTGTTACCGACGCAAAGCTGCACTACCCCGGCAGTATAGCGATTGACTCTGTCTTGATGGAGGCAGCAGGAATTTTGCCTTATGAGTCTGTTTTGGTCGCCGACTTAAACAACGGCAACAGGTTGGAGACCTACGCGGTATCCGCCGAAGCGGACTCCGGCCAGGTCGTGATTCTGGGTCCAGCCGCTCGCCTGATTAAGCCGAAAGACGTCATCATCGTCTTTAGCTTTGTGTTTTGCACGCCGGAAGAAGCGAAAGCATTAGAGCCAAAAGTCATTGTTCTCGACAAAAACAATAGAGTCAAAGAAAGCAATTAAGAATTCGTGGCTTAGATGGGACACGAGCGGCGAGCCACGTCGAAGATACGCTGCGGCGGAAGACACGGAATAAATGTATCCCGAACTTTTTGAGGTACCATTCATTCATGTGACCGTGAAAAGCTATGGCCTGATGATGGTCATCGGCTTTCTCGCAGCCGTTTCGGTGATAAGGTATCTGAGCCGCGATATCACCCCCAATCCTCAGTACATTACCAACGCCGCCCTTTACTCACTGATAGCCGGTGTGGTGGGGGCTCGTCTGTTTTATGTTTTCCATCACGCCGACCAGTTCCATGAAACGCTGATGTCGGTCTTTGCTATTTGGCACGGTGGTCTCGAGCTCTTGGGTGGTGTAGTCTTGGCCATCGCCGTCATCTTTTTCTACCTTTGCTATCATAAGCTGCCCATCCGCCGTTACCTTGACATCCTTGCTATCGGCCTGATGCTCGCATTGGTCTTCGGCAGAATCGGCTGTTTCCTGAACGGCTGCTGCTTCGGCAAGCCGACAGACCTGCCCTGGGCTGTGCGATTCCCATACGGCTCATTTGCCTACAAGAGTCAAATATATCCCAACCTCACGAGAAATCGCTCTGAGCCACAATTGAAATTGCCTGCTGAGTTCTGCACCTACCCCACTGACGAAAACGCAATACTACCTCAGCACTTGAAACCATACGCCGAATTAACACAAGAGCAAAAAGACATGGTCGATAATGGTCAGTACCGTTGTTTACCGGTTCACCCGACACAATTGTATTCCTCCGCGACCGCTGCCGTTCTGTGCCTTGTACTTTACTTTTTCTGGCGAAGGTCTCGAAATGCCGCCAGCTCCAAAGCCGGTCCCGGACTTTTTATTAATCCCGGCTGCACTTTTGCCCTGATGTTCATACTCTACGGCATCGCTCGATTCCTGATGGAATTCCTCCGCGATGACAACCCTTTTGAAGTCGATTCTTTGACAATCTCACAGCTTCTCGGCATCGCTTTGGTCGTCTTTGGAGCGGCCCTTATGGCAGTATTTCAAATGCTAAAGCCCACACCGCTCGCTCACTAGGATTTAGCCCTCGGTCTTACCCCAAGCCCGTCATTGCGAGCAAGGCGGAGCAATCTATTCTATTGCTTTTTTCCAGTTGAATATTCCGCAAGAATTGACGATACTATCCTAAGCAAGGCAGCTTAAAACCGAAAATCATTGTGCTCGATGAAAATAACAAAATCAAAGATGTGGGCTAACAGTAGGCTATGTCTCTGTTATGTCAGTTACCAATAGTCAATCATCAATAATCAATTATTAACATGTATCCTGAGCTTTTCGAGATACCTTTTATCCACGTGACTATAAAAAGCCATGGATTCATGATGGTCGTTGGCTTCCTCGTAGCTGTGCCTGTGATCAGGTATTTGATCCGCAACATCAGGCTCAATTCTCAAGTCATTACTAATCTTGCCCTGTATTCCTTAATAGCTGGAGTAGCAGGGGCGCGTACATTTTTCGTAATCCATCACCTCGGTCAGTTCGAGGGACGCCTGGCTTCGATTTTTGCCGTCTGGGAAGGCGGTTTGGAGTTTTATGGTGGTGTAATTTTTGCCATCCCTGTGATTGTTCTTTGTTTGTTGCATCATAAGCTTCCAATCCGGCGTTACCTTGATATCCTGGCTATCGGTCTGATGTTGGGACTTGCATTCGGCAGAATCGGCTGTTTCTTGAACGGCTGCTGCTTCGGCAAGCCAACGCAACTACCCTGGGCCGTTCGCTTCCCGTACGGCTCATTTGCTTACCACAGCCAGGTCTATCGTGATTACGCCAGAGATAGGTCCGAACCTTATCGCAAACTGCCCGACGAGTTCTTCGATTACCACGCCGATGTGACTGTTCCTGGCAAGACCCTCAAGCCATACGAACGTTTGAGTGAAGAACAGAAGGAAATGCTCAAGGCAAACAACCAGCTTCGTTCGTTGCCCGTTCACCCCACGCAGTTGTATTCATCGGCAAATGCCGCTCTTTTATGCTTTATACTTTATATTATTTGGCGAAGATCCGAAAAGAGCAGCAACTCCGACAGCACTAAAAAGCTTCTCACCGAACCCGGCCTTGCATTTAGCTTGGCGTTCATACTCTACGGCATCGCCCGATTCTTCATAGAATTCCTTCGCGATGACAACCCGTTTGAAGTCGATTCTCTGACAATATCTCAGCTTCTCAGCATCGCCTCGATAGCGCTGGGGGCTGTTTTGATCGCGATACTCCACAGAATCAAACCTAAGCCCCTGAGTTATTAGTATTTGCTCTGGGTTCTACCCAGGGTTTGCGACCGCGGACATCGTGAAGCGAACTATTACATTTTCCAGTTGAACATTTGGCAGAATTTGGCGATATTACATAGTGTATAGCAGTTGAGCCGTTATTGAAACGGCAACGAAGTCGTGTTTAGCCCCCCAATTTATTGGGGGGTTGTTTGGCCACGAGCAGCAATATGGGTCTGTACGACAGAGACTACACTCGTGAAGGCTATAAGTCGCAATCCCACTATCCGCCGCAGATGCGATTGGGCCTTCCACCAATCTCGCCGATGGTTAAGACGCTCCTGCTTATCAACGTGGCGGTGTATTTTCTACAGCTTTTGACAGGCGACGCCTTGACCCTATGGTTTGCCGTTTACCCTGTTGGGTTAGGCGTCCTGCAGCTTTGGCGACTTGTCACCTATCAGT
>JAGMDR010000438.1 GCA_023128595.1 Planctomycetota bacterium
TCAAAATACCCCTGAACGGTTACGATCCATTTGAGCAGGCCCTTTTTGAAGCAGTCTTCCAGCCATTTGAAGGGTATGCCCGATGTTGCGCCGGCGACCACCAGAGCTGATGGGTCGGCCTTTTTGACAAGCGGAGCGGTTTCTTCGACGAGTTTGCAGTAGTCATCGACGCTGGGCTGAGGCACCCAGAATTGCTTTATGTTCGGCTCGTTCCAGATTTCCCAGAGTATGCCTTTGCCTTTGTATCTCTTTGCGGCGGCCTCGGCGTATGCGGCGAATGCCTTGCGACCTTCTTCTGTGCGGACGCTGCGCTGCGACTCATAAAGGCGGTTGCTATAGTCGAGGATGTAGAGGATTCGGATGTCGCGTTTGGTGCAGCCTTCGGTCAGGGCATCGTAGCCAATCTTCTCGAATTCATAGACGCCTTTTTTCCTTTCAACGCCGCCCCAGGTTAGGTCCATACGGATGAACTTGAATCCACCGTCACGGATCAAGTCAAGATCTTTGGGTTCGCCACGGAAATGAATGTTGGTTCCGAAGCCGTTGGGCACAGCCAACTCCGGCAGCGGGATTGCGCCGACAGACGGGAAGGCAAAAAGGCACAAGAAGAAAAGTGTTGTGGAAAGCTTTTTGATCCATGGTTGGCCGAGTTTGAGAACGGTCCTGGTGGTGTTCTTTGTAGCTGGATTGCTCATCTTGTCCATCCTTAGAAGCCTGTTGTTGTTTCGTACGATTGGTCCGGCGACAACGGATTCGGGCGGGAGGCAATTATGCAGCAGGTATCCGGGTTTGTCAAATATGGGTTTGCGATGAGAGTGGTTCCGCATGTCAGGAAAAGGTTTCTCCTCTGGGCTCCGGCAGGGCACTTTGTTTGTAGATAACGATTGGTGCGAGCGGGATTTTGGGCGGTTTTTGGTGTTAGAATAGATAAGAATTTCGCGATTTTTCAATCAAAAACGAGGGTAGTTGAAACGCAAAATCGGAAATTTGAAAATTTTTTTTACTCCGTTTCAGCTAAGCACTTACCGAAATTCAAGTGACATACAAATCGCGAATTTTCGCATCAAACGCGCAAGTTCGTCCAATTGTAGAGGGCGTTGATATTTGATGCCCGGCAGTTGAAAGCTAATAGTTGAAACGGAGCTGAGTATGGGATTTGAGCTTGATATCTTTAAGAGGGCTGAGGAGGACGGGCTTGAGGCGGATTACGTTGAGTGGCTCGTTGACGAACATTCGGTGAACATTGCGAGGCACTTCGGGAGGCTGTGGGAGTATTACGCGAACCCGATGGCCGAGGCAATCGGCCTTGGGGCTTGCGAGCGAAAGGTGAGTGAATCAGGGCGGTGCTATGTGCAGGCACAGGAGTACGGGCTGCCTTCGAGGATAACGGGGCTTTTGCACTCAGCAAATGCCGGTGTGCTTGGTGCAAGGCCGGTCAAGGACGTACAGCGAAAAGAGGTAGTAATCGAGAATGATATTGCGTGGCGAATAAATGCGGCGGTCGATTTTCTATTCGGCAAGCCGATTAGTTTTGTTTCCAAGTCGCCGGACGGCCAAAAACGTGCAAAAACTGAGACAATCTTAAAGGCAGTGTTTGCGGCCAACGGCGGTATTAGTTTCTTTCAGGATATGGCGGTGCTCGGAAGTGTCTATGGCTTTGTCGATTGTTTCGTCAGGCCTGGCGACGACATCATCGCACGCACACCCCACTCCTCCTTCTCTCACGCAACTCGCTCGGACGATGTGGGTTCCCGTCCAAATGGGAACGACAAGTTCGAGGAGGTGCTGCAATTGGCACAGGCTATCGGCCTGGAATTGGTCGAGGCACCGAGAGCACTGCCTGTCCTGGATGAAGATGACTACAAAATAACGAGGTATTACGTTCAGCACTTTCACCAGAAGAGAAATGCCCTGAGTAAGAGAAGCTCGTTTCTTTCCAGGATATTGTCAGGGGGTAAGCGGGGCAGCGATACCCGGCAGGTAGTTGCGGTGACAGAGATCACCTCGGCTGCCGGCTGGCAGAGATATGAAGACAAGATGCTCGTAGCCGAGGGTGAGCTGCCGTGGGGGTTTCTACCGGTGGTGCACATCCAGAACATCGCTCAGCCATACTATTACGAGGGGCTAAGCGATGTCGAGCCGTTGATACCGCTGCAGGACGAGCTTAATACGAGGTTGAGTGACAGGGCCAGCAGGATTACGTTCCAGTCTTTCAAGATGTATTTAGGTAAAGGGATAGAGGGCTTTGAGAACAAGCCGATCTCCCCGGGCAGGATGTGGTACACGGACAACCCGGAGGCATCCATCGAGGAGTTCGGCGGAGACACGGCGGCACCGAGCGAGGGTCTGCACATCGCGGAGATGCGAGAAGCGATGGACAAGTCCAGCGGAGTGACGCCGGTAGTGGCCGGGATTCTCAAGGGCAAGGTGGGCAACCTTACAAGCGCTGTGGCTCTCAGGCTGACGCTTATGGGGATGCTCTCGAAGAATGAGCGAAAGAGGTTTACTTACAGCGAAGGGCTCAAAAGGATCTGCAGGACGGTCCTTTCGATACTCGATACGGCCAACATCTATAAGACCTGCGCGGCGGATAGAGAGGTGGACATCGTATATCCGAGTCCGCTGCCCGAAAATATGATGGAGAAGCTGCGGGAGGCCCAAATCAAGAAAGAATTAGGGATACCGACTGAGCAGGTGCTCAGAGAGTTAGGTTATGAGAATTTAGAATTGAGAATGTAGAATGCAGAATGCATTCGCAGTAGGGAGGTTTTATGAGCGCGATTGAGATGCAAGAGATTTTGTCAGAAGACACAGACCGAGCAAGTGAGAGCGAGAGCTTGAAGCTCGTTCCGGTAGCCGAGTCGATTCGCTATCGAAAGAGGGCACAGAGTGCTGAGAAAAATGTCGAGACTTTGACGGAGCAATTAGCAGAGGCGAAATCACAGGCGGCAAAGATGGCTGAAGAGCTCAACAGCATTCGGAGCGAACAGGAGTTGACGCGTAAGTTAGCGGGTTCCGGCGCTGTCGATTTGGAAGCGGCCGTTTTGCTTGCCAAAGCCAAGATCCAAGACCAATCAGAAGCGGATTTGGACGGCGTGGTTGAGCAGTTGAAGAAAGAAAAGCAATATCTGTTTGCCGAGGGCGACAGAGCTGCAGGGACAAAAAAGACATCGGGAGTTAGGGAGCGCGTGCATAACAAGCACGCGGCTCTGGAGCGAGCAGCCAAGAAGGCGGCGACAACGGGCAACCGAGCAGATCTGCAGGAGTATCTGAAACTGCGAAGGAGTTTTATGTAGGCTTAGCCGCGGAGGCACTGAGTCACGAAGTGAAAAGAGAAAATGGATTCCTGCTTGCGCAGGAATAACAAGAGCAGATAAAAGGAGAGAAACAAATGGCTTTTACAGGTAAAGCAACTTATTCAGCGGGTACGACTCTGCCGGAGTTGGCTGAGGACGTATCTGATTTGATCGGGATAATCTCACCCTATGAGACGCCTTTGCTGGATGCTCTGGGTGACCCGATGAGAGAGGCGATGAGCACGCATCATGAATGGCTTGAGGATGAGCTTTTGCCGAACAAGGATGCTATCAACGACAGCACCTATACAGACCCGGCTGCCGATACCGACTTTGTGGTTGATAACGGCAGCAGGTTTCGGGTCGGCGACCAGATTCAGGTGGAAAGCTCGGAGGAGCTGATGCTCGTAACCGGTATCAGCACGAATACGCTGACGGTGGTTCGCGGTTATGCCGGGACAACGCCGGAGGACCTGGCGGACAACCAGGTGATCAATATTTTAGGGAACGCGGCTCTCGAAGGGGCGGACAAGCCCAGCGCAAGATTTACGAATCGCAGCAGGAACAGCAACTACACGCAGATATTCACCGCCACGGTGGAAGTCAGCGGGACGGACATGGCTGCGAGTCAGTTAGGTCTGGCAGATGAGCTGGACTTTCAGAAGCAGGAGCGGCTGCGCGAATTGCTTCGTGATCTGGAGAATACGGTTATCAACGGCGGGCAGCCTGGGAGCAATCCCGAGGGCAGCGGCTCGGTGCGAAGGTCGATGAAGAGCATAGTTCAGCACCTTTCTACGAATGCCTTCCATACCGGGGACAGCGGGTTTCCGAGCGGCACGGGCCTTGATGAAGACAAGATCAATTACGTGCTCAGGCAGATTTGGGAGAGCAGCAACGGCAACGTGGATCTGATAATCGTCGGCGGTTTTCAAAAGCGAAAGATAAATGCTTTCAGTGCCGAGAGCCGAACTTACGGGGCAAACGATACTACTTTCACCAATCTGATCAGTGTCTATGAGAGCGATTTCGGAGTCTGCAGAATCGTTACAACTCGGTGGCTGCCACAGGACGCCGCGCTGCTGCTGGATTCATCCCGTATCAACGTGCTGCCGTTGGCGGGACGTGGTTTCCATTTCAAGCCTTTGGCAAGCGGCGGCGACTATGAGTGCGGTGAGCTGATCGGTGAATATACGCTGGAGCTCAAGAACGAAGCGGCCCACGGTCTTATTCGCGACCTGAGTACGAGCTAAGTCCGGGGGGAAAATAGAGGCGCCACAACGCGCCTTGGCAGGGGTGCCCAAAGGTGCGACAACTCTTTGGGCACTTAGCCTGCCTAATCATGTGGCAGAAGGGAGTTAAAGGAAATGGTCAGTTTCTCCAACGATGCTGATATTTTGAAATACGAGCCGATACTGTTCGGGGAGCTGCATCTGCCGTGGCAGGTGCTGGCGGCTGGGACAGGAGGGACGCTTAGCGGGACGACATTCAGCGCGACCGGAGCCAACTTTGTAAGTGCACAGGTATCGGCAGGCGGGGTGGCATACATGCGGTCGGCTGACGGCTCGCTGGACGGGGTGTACGAGATAGTTTCCGTGGATTCGGCTACACAGCTTAGCGTTTCAGTAATCAGGTCGGATTCAGACGATGACCCGGTAGCGCCACCTGCGGCGACCGACATATCCTATCGCATTAGCACGCTTGGTCCGCAGGCCTGCGAGGTAGGTTTTCAGTTGACCGAGTATTTCGGCATCAGGCCGGGCAATCCCACAAGTGACATAGACGTTGAAGATGTTCTGGATACGCAAGCTTTGAGGCGGGCATCGGTCTTTGCGGTCATCTCGAGTGTGTATGCAATGTCGGCCAGCAAATCCAAAGACGAGAATTTTTGGAAGAAGAGCCTGCATTATCAGAGGCTTTTTGACAGGGCACGGGAACGGTGCCGGTTCAGCATCGATGTCGGCTCCGACGGCCTGGCTGATATTACGAAAGTCGGGGCGTCCGGAAAGCTGGTGCGGGACTAACGATTGATTATTGATTATCGCAAATTGGGAAATCGCACATGAGCGTGACTTTGGACGGACAAGCTTTGTTTGATGAGCAGCACTTGGAGGTCGAGCCGGGCACTTTCAGCCGGGACTCGATAGAATGGGCTGTGCCTGGACTGGATGGTGTGCTGAGCATCGACCTCGGTGGACGAGGCAGACAGATAAGACAAACCGGTGTGCTGCGGGCAAGAAGTCGTGCAGAGCTAAATGACAAGATCGGCGCAATATCGGCCTATATGGATGGCGATACGCACATACTGGAAATGAGCAATGGCCAAGAGTTCTGCGATCTTCGAATGGACATCTTCAAAGCAAGCAAAGAGCGGACAAGCGGCGGTGGTATAGCTATCGATTATGAAATCGTTTATACGCAGTTGAAGGTTCAGTAGCAATGGCGCTTATCAGCAGCGGGATAGAATTAGTTAGAGTGTTTGAGCTGCCCGGCGGCATCTGGGCAGACGGTGAGTATGTCGGGACACCGCGAACAGCTTTGGTCCAGTGGCGGTCCTGTTTGAGCGGTATGTTCTACCAGGTTTATGTGGACGGCCGATACGCGGGGGCAACCGCCGAGAGTGAACAAAGACAGATGATTGTTCAGATACCCACGTCTTTAGAGACGGCGGTTCGAATTGAGGTCTTTGCCGTCGAAGCCGGCAAGGCCGATATGGATTTCAGTAGCGAGCTTGATCCATTGCCGGCCGACAGTGGGCGTGTGCGAATAGTCTTGTTGCGCAGTCAGAATATACCGATTGACGCCACTGCCCAAATCTACTTTGACAAGGGCACGGGTGAGATTGACTACGCCACGCCTTTGACCGACCGGCCGATACGGATTTGGGCGGCCCGGCAGGATAAAGCCGGGTTCACAATGAGCAGATTCGGCGCAGGTGATTTTGGCTACGAGTCAGCGGCTGCGGTGGGATTTGGAAAGGGCAATTTCGGCAATGGTCAGTTCGGTCTCGATGCAGATGCGATTGAATGGGTGAGCCCGTTGCTGTCGGCCGGCGTTTATAGGTTTGCGGTCAAAGTCTTTGACGCAGCGGGAAACCAAAGCACCGGCAATGAGAGCGATGAAGTTACAGTGATACCGGGGGCAAGACCGGCCGAACAGGTGAGTGTTTCCTCATTTGACGAACAGACGAATCAATTAGTGCTGAGTGTCTCATAAAACAGTGACAAGGAGAATACCATGGCTGAAGTTTATCCATCCGACAATGATTTGTTGAATATACAGTCCGACAGCGAGACCGGCGTTGAGTATATAGCAACCGGTACGGCGCCTTACTA
>JAGMDR010000439.1 GCA_023128595.1 Planctomycetota bacterium
TCATTAACCGGATGAAGCAAAAATACGAACGACTATTCAGCTAAAACGTAGTAATGTCGATAGCCCATTTTAGAAAAACCGGCACAATACCTTAATATGCAGAAAACAATATGGATACAAACGAACCTTTGGTAGAACAACCCGGATCCTGTTGTGATTCATCATCGGGCGGCGCCGATTGTTGTTCGCCCGGCTCCGGCGGCGCAGGTGCGGGGCAAAAGAGGTGGAAGACCGGAGTATTTGTCGTGGTAATAGTGCTCGCCGGCGCGGTGGCGGCCCATTCCCTGCTGACGAAAAACGGCCAAACCTCCGGCGCACCACCGTGCCGCGGCGGTTTAGGCACGCCCTGCGGAGCCTGCCCGATTGAACAGGGCCAGCCCTGCCCCAAAACCGCAGTGTGCCCCTCTGTCCAGAACTGCTGCCCCAAGCAGGATGGGTGTCCCCTGAGTGACCAGCAAGACCAGTCGCCTTCGTGCTGCCCACAGGCGACCCCGGCAGGATGCAGCCACGAGCAGGATGGATGTCCCCTGAGTGATCAGCAAGACCAGCCGCCTTCGTGCTGTCCGCAGACGGCCCCGCCAGGCTGCTGTCCTGGAACCGGCTCCTAACTGAGGACGCAACCGCTGCAGCATTGGATAAATCAGACCCTTGGGCCGCCGGCGTTGAGTTCGATTGTCCCGCCGCCGGCCTTTCTTCTTGGCCTGCTCAGTTCTCGCCTGCTCGTTCCACCCGGCGAACCAAATCGCTGCGTGAGTTTCTATCAGGCAATATTCTGTTGCTATATTTGACCTTCCCGTTTAATATAATCCCCGATGAAATTCAGGGCAACTACTGCTATTACTACCGAGAGCGAGCGATACAATTTAGAAGGCAAAAGCGAAAGCCAATAACCAAGACTCGATGGTGTACGTGTTATGAAGTTAAACTGGGCAACGCGCATCACTATTTTCAGGATACTGCTCGTAATTCCGTTTGTGAGCTGTATGTTGAAGATAAATGACCCTGAGCTCAGCCCGGTCCTGCAAAGGACGATGCGGTACGTCTCGATTGTCTTTTTCCTGGTTATGGCAATCAGCGACGGCATTGACGGCTATCTCGCTCGCAGGAGGAATCAGACCACTAAGCTCGGTGCTTTTCTCGACCCTCTCGCCGACAAATTGCTTATGACCTGTGCGTGCCTGCTGCTTGCCTCGCAACGGGCACAGGTTGAGGGTTTCCTGCTGCCGCCGACGGTAGTCGTTCTGATAATCGGCAAGGACCTGTTCCTGCTGATTGGCTTTCTCATTGTCTATCTTATAACCTTGCAGATCCGCATCGAGCCCGTCTTTGTCGGCAAGGCCGCCACCATTTTGCAGTTGTCTATGGTGGCGGGGATTCTGATTGCCCCCGAGGTTGCCGTCGTCTTACCCGGGTGGATATGGTTCCTGCGGTTTCTCTGGTGGTCGGCGGCCGGGACCGCCATCTGCGCAACACTTATTTACATCCGCAACGGAAGTCGATATATTGAGCAATATGAGCAAAGCCTGGCGAACAAAGCTCAAAGCTAAAAAGTAAAAGCTGTAGGCCAAAGCCTAAAAGTCGGAAGTCAGAAGCTTCCGACCATCGTTTTTCGGCTCGGAATACGGGATACGAACGTGCCAGTACAATTCAGTGAAATACCGGAAGTCTTGGAGCAGCTTCGCCGGGGCAAGATGATTGTCCTTGTCGATGCCGAAGACCGTGAGAATGAGGGCGACCTGGTCTGTGCCGGCGAGAAGGTAACGCCCGAGATAATCAACTTTATGGCCAAGTTCGGCCGGGGGCTTATCTGCCTGCCGCTCACACCTGAGAAATGTGATTCGCTTGGCCTATACCCGCAGACCGTTGAGAACACCGCCCGGTTTGAGACGGCCTTTACCGTCAGTATCGATGCAGCCAACGGCATCTCCACCGGAATCAGCGCCGCCGACAGGGCAAAGACAGTTCAGGATGCAATCGCCGACGATGCCAAAACCGGCGACCTTGTTCGACCGGGCCATATATTTCCGCTCCGCGCAAGAGCGGGCGGAGTCCTGGTTCGAGCTGGCCAGACCGAGGGTGCTATTGATTTGATGCGACTGGCAAATCTCAAGCCCGCCGGTGTTATCTGTGAGGTTATGAATGAAGACGGCACGATGGCCAGAGTCCCCGAGCTGGTGGCGTTCTGCGAAAAGCACGACCTCAAGATCGCCTCAATCGCCAAGCTCATTGAATACCGCCTGCAGCGAGAAAGCCAAATCAAGCGACTCGAGTGCGTGAACCTGCCGACCGACTACGGGGAATTCAGGTTGATCGGTTATGAGAGCATAACTTCCGCTGAGCCGCATCTGGCGCTGTGCAAAGGCGAAATCGGGCGGCTTGGGGCCGACGGCGAACCGATAGAGCACGATGAGCCGGTTCTTGTGAGGGTGCACTCGGAATGTATGACCGGCGATCTGTTCCATTCACAGCGCTGCGAGTGCGGATACCAGTTGATAACCGCGATCAAGATGATTGAAGAGGCCGGCAAAGGCGCTTTGGTCTATCTGCGCCAGGAGGGCAGAGGTATCGGCCTGACAAACAAGCTGCGCGCTTATAAACTCCAGGAGCAGGGCTTCGATACGGTCGAAGCTAATCTGAAGCTGGGGCTCAGGCCGGATAGACGAGATTACGGAATCGGTGCGCAGATCTGCCACGACCTGGGGCTCAGAAAAATACGCATACTCACAAACAATCCCAAAAAAATTAGCCGACTTGAGGTTTACGGCATAACCGTTGTTGAGCAGATTCCGCTTAGGGCCCGACCCAGCGAGCACAACATTGACTATTTGCGAACCAAGAAATACCGCCTCGGCCACATGCTCGACGAGGATTTATGATCTTTGCTGTTTGGTCTTATCTATGAAACTAATTGCCGCAGTATCACAGGTGTTCTTCTTTGTAACTTTGCTGGCCTATGCCGGTTGTGAGCCGGCGCAGAACTCCGAACCCCCGCCGATAGACAATAACGGCCCGCAAGTGCCCCTTTATACATACTACGCCCCGGTCAGAATCGATATCATGCCGCTGACTGAATTCGTCGGCCGCGACCGCGCCGCCGAGCCGCAGATAAACCCTTACGTCAGCTTGTTGGATTCCTTCGGCTGTCAGATAAAATCGCCGGGCATCTTTCGCTTTGAGTTGTATGAACACGTTCCGCGCTCCGCCGAGCCCAAGGGCAGAAGGGTCATGATTTCGTCCGACTTCGACCTCTCCGACCCCGCCGCAAATAACCTCTGCTGGCGCGATTTCATCAGGGCCTACGAGTTCAATCTCCCCTTCGAGCCGGCGCCTGACCGCAGCTATATCCTCGAAGCGACCTGCCTGACCCCCAACGGCAAGCGTCTCTCCGCTGAATTCCCCCTGAAACAGCCCAAATAAATTACGGGGCCCGCCTAACCTGACCCGCATTTCTAATTGACCGCCGGCAACCGGTCAGGGCGTATAAACTAAGTGTCAGCGTTCAGGGGTATAAACTGAGTTTCTCTGTCATTGCGAGGCCTTTTTCAA
>JAGMDR010000044.1 GCA_023128595.1 Planctomycetota bacterium
TGACGTGCGTGGGCTATTTTCTTCTGTACGCATCCTGAGAATCAGGTAAGGTGCTCGCAACGACAATCATCAATTTATACCCTTCAGGGTAGTAAACTCCCGCGAGTGAGGTTTTAAGTTGTTGCTCTAAAGTTACTTATCCGCGAACGAACGGGAAATTTCAACTGGGAGCACTATAACTGTTTCGCGCAGCTCACTTTGGGTACAGGAGATACCTCTTTCTGATTTGCAGAAAGGATTCGAGCGCGGGCTGCCAGCTTTGTTTTAGCTTTTGCAGCGAAGATCGGCTTGTAATGGCATTGCGAACCGCGGCGGTCCCGCACAAACGGTCAAAGTGCCCTGCTCTCCACTGGAAATCATCGCGGTACATTCGATGAATCTCGTTGACAATCGCGATGCCGCTGCAATACGGTTCGAGCAGGTCCCTTTGAGTTACGGTAATTTTGGCGCCGTAACATTTTTGGCCTGCGTACTTTGAAGCGGTCGCGGTAAAAGTAGCCGGCTCAAACCGCATACCGGGCAGATTCAATTTATTTAGTCGAGCCACCAGATTCTTGCCGTCGATCCAGGGTGCGCCGAACTGCACGAACGGCAAAGGCGTACCTCTGCCTTCGGAGACGTTGGTTCCCTCAAGAAGGCACAGGCCCGGATAGACGGCGGCGGTTTGCAGGCTGGTCATATTCGGGGAGGGCTTTATGAAGGCGAGTCCCGTCTGGTCGTACCAGAGGCGGCGTCGCCAGCCCTTCATCGGTACGACGACGAGGTCGGCCTTGACGCGGTTGGCGAGCCAGCCCTGCTCATTGAACATCCTCGCCAGCTCGCCGACGGTCATGCCGTGGCGCACCGGAATGGGATACAGGCCGACAAAACTTGCAAACTCGGTATCGAGAATATTGCCTTCGACCGCCAGGCCCTTTATTGGGTTGGGGCGATCAAGGACTACGAAGCGTTTGCCGGACTCCGCAGCGGCCTCCATTGCCAGAGACATAGTGTAGATGTAGGTGTAAAAGCGGGCGCCGACATCCTGAATGTCGAAAACGAGGATATCGATATTCTTCAGCATTTGCGGGGTGGGCTTGCGCGTTTTTCCGTAGAGACTGAAAACAGGCAGTTGGCCGGCCGGGTCCGTTCGGCTCTGGATTTTACTGCCGGCCTGTTCGACGCCGCTGATGCCGTGTTCCGGGCTAAAGAGTGCCGTGACAGTCGTGCCGCTCATTTTCTTAAATACATCTACTATGTATTGGCCGCTGCTGTTGTACGCAGTGTGGTTGGTGATGATACCGATGCGCTTGCCCTGAAATAATCGTTTGTCTGAGCCGATATTGTCCAGGCCGGTCTCGACCGAGGCGCAACAGTCAGCAAGGCATACTATGAGAATTAGTGCAATTAGTGCTTTTGGCAGCTTCATTTTTTGCCCTTTACCGACAAGAATGAGATTTGCCATAAAGTTATCCAGGCAGCCTCAATGACCATCTCCAACGAGAAAGTATAACAAGACCAACGACAATATCCACCAGTTATGATAATATAGTTGGGTGTGGTCGGATTCTCCGGCAAAGGGTCTTTGAATGTAACCGTTCAGAGGGTATAAACTGAGTTTCTGTGTCA
>JAGMDR010000440.1 GCA_023128595.1 Planctomycetota bacterium
ACACAGAAACTCAGTTTATACCCCCCGAACGGTTACAACGATTGTTGTTCGGTGCGGGCGATGATTTCGTTTTGAAGGTCTCGGCCCACGTCTATGAAGTAGTCGCTGTAGCCGGCGACGCGGATGATTAGCTCGCGATTTTCTTCGGGCTTGGCCTGGGCCTCCCGGAGTGTTTCGGCCGTGATAACGTTGAACTGAACGTGATGGCCGTCGAGCTTAAAGTAGGCGCGGATCAGGTGGGCGAGCTTGTCGATACCATCGTCGCCGGCCAGCACCTGGGGATTAAACTTCATATTCAGCAGCGTCCCTCCGGTGCGGGCGTGGTCGATTCGGGCAGCGGATTTGAAAACGGCGGTGGGCCCCTTGCTGTCACGGCCCTGAGTCGGTGAGATGCCCTCCGAGACGGGCTCGCCGGCTTTTCTGCCGCCGGGCAGCGCGCCTACTACCGAGCCGAAGTAGATGTGCACCGTTGTCGGCAGGAGGTTGACGCGGTACTTGCCGCCCTTCGTATTGGGCCGGCCGTTGAGCAGATCGTAATAAACGTTGAACACCTCCTCGCTGATGCTGTCGGCGTAGTCGTCGTCGTTGCCGTATTTGGGCGTATGATTGAGCAGCTTGTTGCGCAGCTGTTCGTGTCCGGCGAAGTCGGCCTGCATCGCCGTCAGCAGCCTGTCCATCGTCACATCCTTTTCGTCGAAGACGTGGTACTTCGCGCCCGCCAGCGCATCGGTCACTGTGCCGATCCCGACGCCCTGAATATAGGTTGGGTTATATCTTGCGCCGCCGTTGTGGTAATCGAGTCCGTGGGCGATACAGTCGCTCATCACGAGTGACATAAACGGGGCGGGCATATAATTGGCGAAGAGGCGTTCGACAACGTTATTGCCCTTGATCTTCAGGTCGATGAAATACTCGAGCTCTTTGCCGTAGGCATCCATCAACTGCCGGTAAGAAGTAAACTCTCGAGGGTCGCCTGTTCTGGGGCCGATCCGCCGGCCTGAATTCGGATCGACGCCGTTGTTGCAGGCAAGCTCGAATATCTTCGGCCAGTTAATATAGCCGGTGAGTGTGCAGCTCTCCTTGCCGAAGGAGCTGATCGTCACGCATCCGCTGGGGCCGCCGCTGCGCGCGTCGGCCATAGTCTTGCCGTTATGCAGCATCTCCTTGATGATAACGTCCGTGTTGAACACGGAAGGCTGCCCGAAACCCACGCGGATAACCTCGCACGCCCGCTTGAGAAATCGATCGGGATTCTTCTTGCTCAGTTGAATGCACGAGCTGGGCTGTGGCAGGCGCATCTCTTCTACGACATCGAGTATCATATACGAAAGCTCGTTGACGGCATCGCTTCCGTCGTCCGCCCTTATTCCCCCAACGTTGATCAGTGCGAAGTCGGTGTAGGTTCCGCTCTGCTCCTCGGTGACTCCGACTTTGGGCGGAGCGGGCTGATTGTTGAACTTGATCCAGAAACACTCGAGCAGCTCTCTGGCCTGTTCCGGCGTTAAGCTTCCGTCCCGCAGACCTTCTTGGTAGAAGGGCAAGAGATGCTGGTCCAGCCGCCCGGGATTAAAGGAGTCCCACGTGTTCAGTTCCGTGATCACGCCCAAGTGCACGAACCAGTATGCCTGCAGCACCTCCCGGAAATTGCGCGGCGCCTGCGCCGGAACGTGCGAACATATCTCGGCGACTTGCTCCAATTCGCTGCGCCGATCCCGGTCGGTCTCCTTTTGGGCCAGCTCGGCCGCTTTTTCGGCATAGCGATTGGCGAAGGTTATAAGAGCATCGGCGCAAATATCCATCGCCTGGTATTGCTGCTCCTTTTCATAAGCGCGGGGGTCGTTGAGATAGTCGATTTTCTCTCGGCTCTCGGCGATGTCACGCTTAAAGTCCAGCATGCCTTTATAGTAGATTTTGTCGTCAAGAATAGCGTGCCCCGGGGCTCGCTGCTCCATAAACTCGGTAAAGACCCCGGCCCCGAAGGCCTGACGCCACTCTTCGCTCATCGCACCAAAAAGCTTCTCCCGCAGCGTCCTGCCGGACCAGAAGGGGATGATCTTGTCTTTGTAAGTTTCTCTAACCTGGTCGGCGACCACAAAAGAGGTTTTTTCGCGGCTGTTGAGTATCCGCAGGTCCTCGAGGTCGTGGCAGCATAATTCGGGGTAAGTCGGCGCGGCCTTCGGAGCGGGGCCTCGCTCGCCGACGATAAGCTCGCCGTCGTTGATGCAGATGACCTTGTTCTCCATAAGGTGCTTGAAAGACAACGCGCGGCAGACAACAACGGACTCCCGAGCGGGGATATCGGTCTTGTAGAACTCGGTTATAAGCTCGGCCCTTTCAGTGGAGATATACGGTCTGGTCTCGACACTTTGTTTGCGCAGTTTCGCCACTCTTGGGTTCATAGGATTTAACCCCCTATCTTTACTTCGAATCCGTGTTTGCCAAGTTGTCGGGCGATTGAATTCATCTTCGCCTCGTCGGGTATTTCGCTTTGTACGACATCGATACCAGGGGTAAGCCGAGTGGATTTTTCTCTTCCGCCGCGATTGTAACCCAGGATGTCGATTCTGGCCAGGCCGGGCAGCGATGCTGCGAATCTGGCCGTTGCCTCAATATTTTCTGGGCCGTCATTAAACCCGGGAACGATAGGAATTCTGATAACAATCTCCTTGCCGGCTTCAGACAACCGCCTGATGTTATCCAATATCAGACTATTTCCCACGCCCGTAAAACGCTCGTGTAACTTGCTGTCGGTATGTTTGATGTCGCAGAGGAACAGGTCGGTTTTCTCGCTGATCATATCCATAACGTCCGGCTGTGCCCAGCAGCTCGTATCGACAGCCGTGTGTATTTGACGCAACCGGCATTGATTGAGCAGCCCCAGCAGAAAATCCGGCTGCCCCAGCGGCTCACCCCCGGAAAACGTAGCGCCGCCGCCGGACTCATCGTAAAAGATGACGTCTTTTTCCACTTCCGCCATAACGTCGCCGACGGTCATCTGCTGACCTATGATTTCCCGCGCACCGGCCGGACAGCCCTCCACGCACTCGCCGCAGAGAGTGCATTTGTCGGCGTCTGTTTCGGGCAGGTCATCGGCTAACAAAACAGCACCTTGCGGGCATACTTCGACGCACCGGCCGCACCTGACGCATCTGGCCCGGCGGAGTCCCAGCTCCGGGAGGTTCCTCCAGCTTTCCGGGTTGTGGCACCACTGGCACCGGAGCGGACAGCCCTTGAAGAATACGGTCGTGCGGATGCCGGGGCCGTCGTGTATGGCGTACCTCTTGATGTCGAACACGAATCCTTGTATCTGGAGCTCGGATTGCCCGGCCCGGCAAACGCCGCCGAGAGGTTCTGAATCAGGGATGTTCGGTATGTCTAACACAATTCATCCGTTTCTGCGTTCTTAATCAGGCACACTGCCAATTCTTCTTGTAGTTAGGATACCAAATTCGGCCCAAAAATGCAATAATCTTGGCGCGTCCGCTCGGCGGAGCTCGTGGGTGAAACCGAGGGAGAATCTGAATTTGCTTGGCATTGGCCTGCCGTTGATTTAGTATTTATTGCCGCTCTTAAATTACTTTGGATGATGATATTTTGAGGGGACCAGTGCAATGAAGAACGATAAACGAGCCACCAACAACAAACCTGTCAAATCCGCTTGGCGGGGCGGTTGTTGTCAGAGTCGTATGAATCGCCGTGATTTCCTTGCTTTGACCGCGCTTGGGACGGCCGGCGCGGTGGTCGGCGGGAGAGATTTGCCGGTGATGGCCGGGCCGTTCGAAGTGTCGGACTATCTCAAGCTCATACCGATCGACAAGAAGCTCGACCCCAAGTGGGTTAAGTCGCTGTTTGCTCGCGGCAAGCCGAAGGTTTACCGCGGCCAGGCTTTGAAAAAGATCGGCATGCCCGTCGGCGGAATCTGCGCCGGTCATATCTATCTTGGCGGGGACGGCAGACTATGGCTGTGGGATATTTTCAATAAGACCACCAGAGGTGTTTGTGATAAAGGTACGAGGGGAGAGAACTATGTCGAGCCTTTGGAGCAGAGCAGCCCCCTGGACCAGGGCTTTGCCATGCGGGTCAGAACGAAAAATAAAACGCTGCTCACAACGCTGGATGCCAACGGCTTCGCGGATGTCAGCTTTCGGGGGGAGTATCCGGTTGGGTTTGTCACGTATCGTGACAAATCTTTGCCCGTTGCGGTAACACTGAGGGCATATTCGCCCTTTATTCCTCTCGATGCCCGCGATTCGGGCCTGCCGGCGACCATGATGGAGTACACGGTCAGCAATACCGGCGCGAACGAGGTGGAAGTCGATTTGGCCGGGTGGCTGGAAAACGCGGTGTGTCTGCACAGCGGCGAGGCGGGCGAAGTGCTAAAACGCAACAGAATCGTGCGCCAATCACGAATGACATTCTTGAAGTGCAGCGCCGAAAAAACCCGGAAGAAAGAAGTAAAACTGAGAAGACCGGATATCCTTTTCGAGGACTTTGAAAAACC
>JAGMDR010000441.1 GCA_023128595.1 Planctomycetota bacterium
GGCAATATCCAAGGTAAGCGATTAGTGAATTCGCATAATGTTCGCCAAGGCGGGGACGTTCGCCGAGGCGATGCGCATAAGGGAACGTTGACAAGCAAGCCGTTTTCCATCGAGAGGCGATATATCAACTGCCTCATCGGAGGAGGCGCTCATAAGGGCAAGACCTGCGTCAACCTTATCGTTGACGGAAAGGTGGTGCGGACGGCGACGGGGAAGAATAACAATCTGGTGGGGCCGAACTGCTGGGATGTTGGTGACTTTGAGGGCAGGAGGGGGCAGATACAGATTGTGGATGATTACGACGGCGGGTGGGGTAACATCGGGATTGACGAGATCGTGTTCAGCGATAAGGCCCGAAAGGGCAAGAATCTGCTGCCTCTGGAACAGCGCAGCGACTTCGGAACGATGGGACTGGCGCTGTTGGGGGAGGGCTGCGGCATAGCCCGTGCCGCTTTGCCCGCTGAGGGATTCTTGGAATCCCTCTTTGGCGATTCGATGCGAACGACTGAGGCGAGCAAGGCGTTTGGCGAGAAGCTGTGTGGGGGGCTGGGACGGACATTGAAGCTGGCGCCTCGTGGCCAGGAGACTGTCAGGTTTGTGATAACCTGGTGTTTCCCAAATTTGCGGCTGAGTAATTTCGGCGCAAGAAACTTGGGCCGGTATTATGCAGGGCGATTTGGGAATGCGGCGGACGTGGCGGGATATGTGGCGGAGAATTTCGCGTCACTTTCGGAGCGGACCGAGCTTTGGCGTCAAACGTGGTATGATTCGACGCTGCCGGTGTGGTTTCTCGACCGCACTTTCGCCAATACCTCGACCCTGGCTACCTCGACCGTCCATCGTTTTGCGGATGGCCGATTTTATGGCTGGGAGGGTATTGGCTGCTGTGCGGGTACGTGTACGCACGTTTGGCACTATGCGCAGGCCGTGGCGCGTGTCTTTCCGGAGCTCGAACGCGACCTGCGGCAGCGCGTTGATTTTGGCATTGCTTTTAATGCCGACAATGGCGCAATCGGTCATCGAGGCGAGTTCGCCCGCAGCGCCGCCGACGACGGGCAGGCCGGCGTGATTCTGCGCACTTACCGCGAGCACCAGATGACGGCAGACAACGAGTTCCTCAAACGCAATTGGGACAAAATCAAAAAGGCGATAGAGTACCTGATCGCCAAAGACAGCAACGATGACGGTATGATCGAAGGGGCCCAGCCGAATACATTGGACGCGGCCTGGTACGGAAAGATCGCGTGGCTTAATTCTCTTTATCTGGCGGCGCTGCGGGCCGGCGAGGCGATGGCAATCGAAATGGCGGATGAGAAATTTGCAAGGAAAACACGGGCGATATTCGAGCAGGGGCGAGAGAAGATCGTTAAGCTGCTTTGGAACGGGGAATATTTCATTCAAATCCCCGACCCGAAACACCTAAATGCGATCGGGGCCGATACCGGCTGTTATATCGATCAGGTCTTCGGGCAGAGCTGGGCGTTTCAGGTGGGCTTGGGCAGGCTCTATAGCGAAGAGCACATAAAAAAGGCCTTGAAGTCGCTTTGGAAGTACAACTTCGCTCCGGACGTCGGGCCTTTCAAAGAGGTCTATAAGCGCGGGCGGCCGTACGCCCTTGCCGGTGACGGCGGGCTGATTATGTGTACCTGGCCCAAAGGAGGCAAGAGAGAGGGCTGGAAGAAGCACTGGCAGTTCGGGTATTTCAATGAGTGTATGAGCGGGTTTGAATATCAGGTGGCCGGGCACATGATCCGCGAAGGGATGCTGACCGAGGGCCTGGCAATTGCCCGTGCGATTCACGACCGTTACGATGCCGCCCTGCGCAATCCGTACAACGAAATCGAATGCAGCGACCATTACGCCCGCGCTATGGCCAGTTACGGGGTGTACTTGGCGGCCTGCGGCTACCAATACCACGGGCCAAAGGGTCTTCTGGGTTTTGCACCGCGATTGGACCCTGAGAATTTCCGGGCGGCCTTCACCGCAACCGAGGGATGGGGAACCTTCTCTCAGAAACGCGATTCGCAAAAACAAACCGAGCGAATCGAAATCAAATATGGGACTTTAACGCTGAGGAAGCTGCGATTCGAGCTTGCCGAAAGGTTCAAGCCTGCAAAACTAACGGCACTGCTGGACGGCCGGGAGATTGCCGGGGCTTTCATTTTCAACAACAGCCGAGTGGACATTGATCTGCGGAAAAAAGTTGAGCTCAGTCCCAAATCCGCCCTGGCGGTAGAGATTTACCTGGCAAAGGCATAGTGTCTTTGGCGGTAATGATTGCAACCAGTCTGCGAGAGAGTAGTAGTCTGGAGGACAAAGCAGGTGTCGGGTCGAAGGCCGGCCATTCTGGTTTGCTCTTTTGTGCTGTCTCTGGTGTGTGGGGGCGGTGCGCCGGGCGATAGCGGCGGCGCAGTCGCGGGGATAAGCGACGAGGATTGTCCGCCCGTTGCGTTTGTCAAAAGGCCCCACTTCGACAGGCCCTTCGGTATCGGCACGATTATAGGCTGGGATATTTACAAGCCGGGCGGGGGGATTTATATCTACAACCCGAAGCGTTCGAAAGATGGGGCACGGCAGATTTTCCGGCGCGACGACGGCGTGATATTCGATATGAGCGCTTCGTACGATGCGAAGAAGCTGCTTTTTTCGTGGCGAAAATGCAGGCGCGGCGGCAACAAAAAAGGCGTACTGTCGGTATCGCGTGTATGGAGAGACGACACGCTTGACCTGGTGATGTCCAGGAAGGATTCGGGTGATCCGGAAGACTGTTTCCATATTTACGAGATCGGCGTTGATGGGACAGGCCTGCGACAGATAACGGGCGGGCCGTATCAGGATATTCATCCGTTTTATTTGCCGGACGGGAAGATCGGCTTTGTTTCCACGCGGGTCAAGGCCTATACGATGTGTCAGCCCGGCGCCGCCTGTGCTCTGCACGTGGCCGGGCCCGACGGGACAAATATTCGGCGCATACATTTCGGTACTCTCTCGGACCACTCGCCTTATGTCCTGGACAACGGCTCGATTCTGTTCACGCGATGGGAGTATCAGGACAAGGACCTTACGTACCTGCAAGGGCTGTGGACGGTCAATCCGGATGGGACACGCGTGCAGTTGTTTTTCGGCAATACGATTTACGAGCCGGCGGTTATCTGGCAGGCCAAGCCGATACCCAATACGTCGAAGGTGCTCTGTACCTTGGCGCCGCATCACGGCAATCCGGTGGGGGCGGTGGGAATCATTGACCGCAGGCTTGGACTGGAAAATCCGCTCGGGATTACGAACCTCACGCCGGAATTTGATTATAATCCCAAACGCAATACCCGCGGGCCCGGCGATCGCCAATACACCTGGGCCTATCGCGATCCCTATCCGATTACCGAGAAACTTTTTGTTGTCGCTTACGGAGGGGGAGGGTCTAACCGGTATCGGCTCTTTTTGTTTGACGATAAGGGGAAAAAGAAACTGCTGTACGAAGACCCTGATATCTCGTGTTTCAATCCCGTGCCGCTCGTTCGGCGAGCCAGGCCCCACGCTATCCACTCTCTTGAGACGTCCGACAAGGAGTATGGAACGTTTTTTGTTGCCGACGTTTACCGGGGATTGATTGGCGTCGAGCGAGGGCAGGTCAAGGCGCTTCGAGTGATGAAGGTGATCGCCAAGCCCTGCAATATGCGGGGGCAGCGCGGGTATGATATGGACCCGCTGATGTCGCGCGGGACCTATTACGCCAAGTATTGTTTGGGTACCGTGCCGGTTGACGAGAACGGCTCGGCGTATTTCAAGGCGCCGGCGGGTGTGGAGCTTTATTTCCAGACGCTCGACGCCGACGGCAAAGAGCTGTTTCGTATGGGCTCTGTGACGCAGGTGATGCCCGGCGAGGTTCAAAGCTGCATCGGCTGTCACGAGTCGCGCTTTATGGCGCCGCCCAACCGGGCGCTGTACATGCGAACCATCGGCGGCGAGCCTGTCGATATTACGCCGCCCGCGTGGGGGGCCGGACCAATGAACTTTGTTCGCCACGTACAGCCGGTGTTCGACAGGCACTGCGTCAAGTGCCATAGCCGGAGCAATCCGAAAGCGGGAATGGATCTATCCGGCGACAAAACGCGCTTTTTCAATATGGCTTATGATAACCTTACCGAGCGCAGGCTTGTGAATTACTACTGGCTGTTGAACGAGGCCCCGGTTCGCAATTTCCGTCCCTTAGAGAGCGGGGCAAGGGTCAGCAGGATAGTCAAAATGATAGAGGACGGGCACAGCGACGTTGGGATGGGCGATGAGGACCGTCGGCGGATTTACACGTGGATTGAGGCGAACGTGCCGTACTATGGAACTTATGATCACACCCGGCCCGGAAGGTCCGGGTCGCGCGATGCCTGTGTGGGAACGAAATGGTTCGGGCGGTTCGAGCAGATATATCGCAAGAGATGCTCAACCTGTCACGGCAAGGATTTCTATACCAATAACAACGGGCGACATCATACCTGGATAAACCTCACGCACCCGCAATGGAGCCGTGTCCTGACGGCGCCGCTTGTCAAAACGGCCGGTGGGCTTGAATTATGCAAACCCAAAGACGGCAAGGAGCCGCGCTTGTTCTCCGACAAGGCCGATGCCGATTATCAGGCCATGCTTGCGGCAATAGTCCAGGGCAAGGAGGAGCTTTACGAAAAGCCTCGGGTGGATATGCCCGGCGCCAAGCCGCTGCCCTATCCGCAAAATTACGCAGGACCCTTCACCGGATTTGCCGGGCCGTGAGAGCTTCCCTTTGCGCTTAACGCTTTGGCAACCTCCGGTTAGGAGGGGCCTGGTTTGTTTGCGCCCCCTTGCGGGACGCTGCCGGCAGCCAAAACGCCAAAAGCGCCTTTTACGCCGACCTCAGATCACCGGCCCATAGCGGGGACCGAGAGAGGGCGCGAGTTTCTTGCCGAGTGCTATCAGCGAGGCGTATTGTTCTTTGGTAAGCGGCTTGTACCTGCGGGCGAGCTCGACGTTCTGGATGGCCTGCTCGCGAGTGTAGGGGCCCACGACCGTTACGCTGACGCCTTTTAGGTCGAGTGCGTAGGCGAGGGCCTGGGGCAGGCGGGCCGGCTCGGTAACACAGCCGATGTAGCCTTTGCGGTGAAAGCCGAAGCCGCCCTTGATTCCGACATAGGCCTTCATTGCGACGCAAGCCACGTTGCGCTTTCTCGCTTCGGGCAGGACCTTGCTCTCGAAATCGTAGATGTTCTTATCGGCGTAATTCATTACGCACATCAGCACGTCAATCTGATCGGTCTTTAGCATACGGACGAAATTGGCCGGGCGGTTGTGGCCGGATATGCCGATGAAGCGGATCTTACCGGATTCTTTTTGTTTCAGCAGGTACTCAAGGGCGCCGTCTTTGGCGAGGACGCGCTCGATCTTTTTGCTGCCGATACTGTGAATGTGCAGGAGGTCAACGTAATCGGTCTTTAGCCGGCGCAGTGACTCGCCTAAGGAACGCTCGGCCTCGACGGCGGTGTGGGTCGAGACCTTGGTTACGACGAAGAGCTTGTCGCGCCGCTTGGGGATAAGGTGCCCGAGTATTTCCTCTGCGTTGCCGTATATTTTTGCGGTGTCGATGTAGTTTACGCCGCGGTCGATTGCCTCGCCGAAGATTTTGATGCCCTCCTGAACGTCGATGGGTCCTTCGCCTACCGGTGCGGTGCCGAGGCCCAAAATGGAGACCTTTTCTTTTGTCCGCCCGAGTACCCTTGTTGGCAATGGTCCGGTTCGACCTTTGGGCGGGCTTGAGAGAGAGCCGAGCACGACGGCCCCTGTTGTGCCGGCGACGATGGTTCCGAGGAACTTACGACGTGTGATAGTATTGCGTGTGTCCATAATCCTTACATCCTCAACGAGATTATCATTGCCGGGTTTATTATACCAGCAACCGCGGCTGAATGGAACCGATGTAGTATGTCGTATTTCGTATGTCGTATATCGTATGTCGTATTGCGTATTGCGTATCGCGTATTGCGTATGTCGTATTGCGTATTGCGTATCGCGTATTGCGTATTTCGTATGTCGTATGTCGTATTGCGTATGTCGT
>JAGMDR010000442.1 GCA_023128595.1 Planctomycetota bacterium
TGCAGGTTAGGCATACTTTGACAAGAAAAATTCGTTTTTTGATTTTTTCTTGTTAAACAGTAAGTTTTCTTTAACAAGTAGTTAAGCGATTATTTAAGAAAATCAATCCGCCGACGGCGGACTTAAATAATATATGCCTAACCTGCAATTTTGCAGAACTCATCTACGAGCAAGATATTGTATGCAGAGTAATGCAGGTTCTGTTCTTTGGAGTGCTCATGATGTCGTTCCGCAAGCCCGTAACGAGACGCCCTTTATCGCATCTGGCCAGCTTTATCATCTTGCCGCTGCTCCTGGCGACATTCGCCCATCCGGCCGGAGCCGATCCCGAGTCCGAAGCGAAAAACCTGACTCCTTGGCCAAGGCAGTACAAAATCAAGCCGGATGAAAAAAACCGGCTGACACCCGCTGATGTGATCGGCCCAGACGGATTAGTCTACCCGAACTGGACACAATGTGGCGTGCAGGGCGGAATTCCAAAGGTCAAAGCCGTGGTGTCAATCGGGGACTTCGGTGCCAAAGCGAACGATAACATCGACGATGCTGCAGCTTTGGCAAAGGCGTGTGACGCCGCAGGCAAAATGGGCGGTGGGGCGGTATTACTGGGCGAAGGCACGTACTACCTCGACCGTCCTGTGACGGTGCGTCACGACAATGTCGTCATTCGAGGCAAAGGCCCCACAAAGACCCGTTTGATCTTCCGGTATTCAATTGCCAAGAGCGGTGTGGCTTTTTATAGTCCCTCCCCAGGGAGCCGGGTTGGCAGGAACACTCGGCTTGAAATGCACTGTCAGCCTGCCGGCTTGATGAAAATGACGATGACGGTCGACGACAAAATAATCGGCAGATGGACCAGAGGCAAACACTCGGGAAACTCGTTCGCCTTTGCCAGATTCGGCCGCGATGCTATTGGCAAACTGCCGAATGGCCGACACACACTAAAAGGTGTCGCCGAATACAAGGACGGCTCAAAACACACAGCAGAAATTCCTATCATCCTTGATTCAACCTTCAATGATACCAGACCCGTCGCAGACTCGCGGGCCGTCATTACCTTCGCAGGCAAAGGCACGGTCGGCAGCAAGCTCAGACTCACAAGGGATGGCAAGCGCGGCGACATGAAGATACAGTTGAAGACTACCAAGGGACTTAAGGCGGGCGACTGCA
This sequence comes from Planctomycetota bacterium, assembly GCA_023128595.1. Taxonomy (GTDB): domain Bacteria; phylum Planctomycetota; class Phycisphaerae; order Sedimentisphaerales; family Anaerobacaceae; genus DAOVRL01. The sequence goes on from JAGMDR010000442.1 coordinate 1,168, forward strand.
TCCTGATCGATGGACCTGCAACCGACCGCTGGAAAAAGCTCACCAAGAACGCCTGCAAATGGGGAATGTATCGTCGGTATGAAGTAATCATAACCAAAATCAAAGGCAGCACTATCTCCATCAATCAACCGCTCCGAATTGAGTTTCCCGTTATCGACGGCTCTTACGTACAAAAGGTCATTCCAATCCGGCGCTGTGGAATTGAGGCCCTCTATCTCGAACAAATGGAGAATCTTTGGCTCAGCGGCGTGGTCTTTTATCACGGCTGGAACTGCTGGGCGAAGGATGTCACCGTGAAAAAGTGCGGACGCTTTCCCGTATATGGCTCGATGGCCAAATGGTGCGAAATCCGCGATTGTGTATTTGATGATGCGTGGTTCAAGGGCGGCGGCGGGACAGCATATACCGGATGGGATCATTGCTGGGATTGTCTCATGGAAAACGTGGAGACGTTCAAGATGCGCCACGCCCCGCTTTTCCAATGGGCTGCAAGCGGCTGCGTAATCCGCAAGGGCATCTTCCATGAGAGTGACGGCCAATGGCATTCAGGCTGGACAAATGAAAACCTTATCGAACAGTGCATAATCGAATCTGTCCGGGGTCATGGCGGCTACGGCTATGGAATGTGGGCGTCCCCACCGGAGGACACGGCACACGGACCAAACGGCCCACGAAACGTAGTATACAACTGTGACGTCAGCTCGCCGAGAGCAGGCGTTTGGATGGGCGGCATGAACGAAAACTGGCTCATCCTCTACAGCCGTTTCATTGTAGACCGTGGCCCAGGCATCTTTGCGAAAACCGCAAGCTTCGACCACATCGTCAAAGGCAATGTATTTGTCCTCAAGGACGGAAAGTCACCCATGGTGTCATTAGCCACGTCCGATTGCATAGGGATCGAGCTCATTGACAATAAACTGTATGGCGGCAATGGCCGGTTCCTCACCGGCGCAGGCAAACGCAGCGTTCTCAAAAACAACAAAGCCTTTGCCCTCGGTGACGGCCCGAAACCACGCCCAAGCGCGCCGTCAATCTACGAATGGCAGCAGTATCTGCAAGACCGGTAACGGGCGATATGTGCGTAGTGGTCTGTCACAACTCAAATGACGCATGTCATTCTGAGCCCTTCGCTTCGCTCGAGGACAGGCTCCGCGAAGAATCTCATACCAATTCTATTGATTGATTGCCGATTACCTGACCTTGTCATTCCTGCGAAAGCAGCAATCCAGGCCCTTCCAGTCAGTATAATGTACAATTTTTTCGAGACTGTAGCAAGATTACAGA
>JAGMDR010000443.1 GCA_023128595.1 Planctomycetota bacterium
TATTAGTTGTTTAGTCGCAGGGTGCGATATTTCGCACCACTTCAATCTAAGATATTGGCTGAATCGCGCTAACCTGTTTGTATTACAATACTTACAGATAACATCGTGCCAAATGCGATTTCTTAGTTCATTAGGAGGAGAGATTGCCGCGCTCGGCCCTGCCTCGCTCGCAATAACATAAAATGGCCGGATCAGGCGGGCGGCTTTTTTAGCTCCTCCACCTTTGGCAGATCTTTGAGGGAATTGAGGCCGAAGAGCTCCAGGAACTTCCTTGTCGTGCCGTACAGCATCGGTCTGCCTAAGACCTCGGCCCGGCCCACAATCTTGACCAGGCCCTTATACATTAAGCCACGAACTAAGTCCCCGACTGCCACGCCCCTGATGACCTCGATATCGGCACGGATGACCGGCTGCTTGTAGGCGATTATCGCGAGCGTCTCTAAGGCCGCGGGGCTTAGTTTGCTGTCCGAACGGGCGCGAAGCAGCTTCTTGAGCCAGTAATTGTAAGGGCTGAGCGTCAGCATTTGATAGCCGCCGGCGATCCGCTCTATCCGAAAGGCGTTGTGGTTGGCCCGGTATTTCTCATTGAGATTTTCGATATGTTCGCGGACCTGCTTTACGCCGGCCTCAACGATATTGGCCAGCCGGGCCGGCGTCAGAGGCTCATCACTGGCAAAAAGGACCGCTTCTATGACCGACTCGACGGTCGGCTCAAAATCCGGGTCCTGCGGCGGCAGGTCGGCTTGCTCGGTAACATCAGTGTCGATTTGGGCATCTTCAGCATCGGCGTCAATTTGCGCATCTTCAGAGTCTGCGGCGATTTGCGCATCGGCAAGGGGTGTTTCTGCCTGCTGCTGGTGTTCTTCTGTCATACGTTCTTCCATCTAAACGGGTCAGCGTCTTTCTTACTTACCTTTATTGTTACCGAATTTAGCTGTTTTTGCAACTGTTTAGCGAATTTTTTCAGTATGAATCGCTCCGAGACGGTATGGCCAAGACAGATGCAGGTCAGCCCTGCTTCCTGTGCGGCCAGCGCCTGATGATGTTTCAATTCGCCGGTCAGATACAAATCGGCCTTTGCGGCAACGACCGCGTCGATGATCTTCCCGCAGGAGCCCGCACAGACCGCCGCCTTTTTTACGAGGCGCTTTTCTTTTCCGACTATGCCGACGGCCTTTGCGCCGGTATGTTTCTTGACCCTTTCGAGAAGTGTCTGCAGGCGTGCCGGCCGGGCCAATTTGCCGATCCTGCCTAAGCCGAACTTGCCCTGCGGATTGCAGAGCTTGAGGACGTCGAAGGCGGGCATCTCGTAGGGATGGGCCTTCTTCATCGCGGCTATTACCCCATCGAGCCTCTCGGCCGGGACAATCGTCTCGAACCTCACCTCGGCGACCTTCTCGAAATTGCCCTTGCTGCCGATAGCCGGCTTGGCGCCTTCGGTGGGCAGAAACGTCCCCGCACCCTCGGCGCCGAAACCGCAGTGGCTGTAGTTGCCCAACATCCCCGCACCGGCGGCAAATACCGCATTGGAGACCTTACTCACTGAATCAATCGGAACAAAGACCACGAGCTTATAAGTATCTCCGCCTGGGGCATCGACATAGTCGCCGAGAGGCGCCGCGTCTTGGATTCCAAGTATCTCGGCAAGCCCGTCGTTCACGCCCCCGACGGACGAGTCCAGCGCCGTATGTATCGAAAAGACCGAAATCCTCGCACGAATCAGGTCATATACCACGCCCGTCGGACCATCGGACGTGATTTTTTTGAGGCCGTCCCAGATAATCGGGTGGTAGCTTATTATCAAGTCGGTCTTCAGCTTCTTCGCCTCAGCGACAACCGCATCGGTTATATCGATGGTCAGCAGGACATTTTTTACATTCCGCTTCGGATCGCCGATCAAAAGCCCCACATTGTCCCAGTCCTGTGCCAGGCCAAGCGGTACTATCCGTTCAATCGCTGCCGCAATATCTTCTACCTTCATTTGCTTTATCCGCACTTATTCTTCATACAATCACGAGATTGCTTCGTCGCGAACGAAAGTTCGCTCCTCGCAATGACATAAGGACACACTCATTGTCATTGCGAGCGCAGCGAACCAATCTCTTTTTGAATTTTGGTCATTTGAATTTGTTTCGTGTTTCGTATTTCAATATTCGTTATTCCTTGTTCGACATTCATTTATGACATACTGTTCGAAAGCTTCTTGCAGCTTCTTTGCCATCGGGCCGACTTCGCCGTCGCCTACCGTGTGTTTTTCCACACTGTTTACCGGCATAACCTGCATAATCACATTTGTCAGAAAGATCTCATCGGCGCTAAGAACGTCATCAATGTAAAGGTCTTTTTCGATAAGCTCAATGGAATTGTCCACGGCGATCCGGCAAACGGTCTTTCTCGCCACGCCCGCGAGGACCGGCGTTGAGATCGGCGGGGTGTAGAGCAGCGAATCCTTGACGAGAAACACGTTGCTTATACAGCCCTCGGCCAGGCAATTATCGGTGGTGAACCACAGCGCCTCGGCCGCTCTTTTGCCGTGAGCGAAGCTAAGCCCCGTCATACGCGACAGGTAGCTCGTCACCTTGTGTCCGCACGTCGGGTCGTTGGGGTTCTGTCTATACGGGCACAGCACCACCAAAACGCCCTTTCGGTAGTATTCATCCGGGTAAGGGATGAGCCTCGTAGCGGCTATCAGCAGTGTCGATTTGCGCTGATCATCGCGTTCGGACATCGGCCCACCGGTCACCGTCAAACGCATACGCGCATCGCTCAGGTCGTTTGCCCGCAGGACTGTGTAGATGGCATCGGTGATGTATTGCCTGTCGTAGCCTACGTGTATCGACAACGTCTCGGCACTGAAAAGCAATCGATCCAAATGGTCCTTCAACGCAAAGACGACTCCATTGTGTGCCCGCATAGTCTCAAACAGACCCGCCCCATACAAAAACCCGCTGTCGGCCACAGACACCCGCGCCTTAGCCGCAGCCACTAACTTGTCATTTAGAAAAACCTTTTCCGCCATCTTACTTCTGAGATGCAGTATTGCGTTCTTGCACCGCGTTGATTCCGGCTAATAGTGCTCTTGCCTTCGTGATAGTCTCGGCCCATTCGGCGTGCGGGTCGGAATCTGCGACTATTCCGCCGCCGGTCTGCGCAAAGGCCTTTTCGCCTGCGATAATAATCGTTCGTATTGCGATATTCAAGCACACATTGCCGTCGAGGCCGATATAGCCGATACTGCCGGTATAGACGCCCCTTGCCGTCGGCTCGGTTTCGTCGATAATCTCCATCGAGCGGATTTTCGGGGCCCCGGTGATAGAGCCGCCGGGGAACATCGCCCTTAAACAATCGCAGAACGTGGTCCCGCTGCGAAGCTGCCCGGCCACCGTCGCCACGGCGTGGAAGACCGTCGGATAGGTCTCAATCGTCCGGCGCTGAACGACCCGCCGCGTCCCAGCCTTGCAAATTCTCGCCAGGTCGTTGCGCTCTAAGTCGATTATCATATTCAGCTCGGCCTGCTCCTTCTCGCTGCCTAACAGGTCGTGGAAGTTCTTTTCGTTGATTTGCTTCACCTGCGAACGGCTCTCTCGCCTCTGGCAGATACGCCGACGAGTGCCCTTAATCGGCTTGGTTCGAATGAAACCGTCGCTAATTGTTATGAACATCTCGGGCGACGCGCTAACGATGTGGAACTCGCCGCCGTCGATATACGCCGAGTAGCCGCTTGGATTATAGCAGTTCTGCCAGTGGAAAAGCTCTATCGACCCGACAGTGTAATCACATTCGAATCGCTGCGAAAAATTGATCTGATAGACTTCACCGTCGTAGATATACCGCTTTATCTTCGCAAGCATCCGCAGGTAGTAATCCTTGTTCATATTGCACCGGAACCGCGCCAAATCAATATCGTCAAAGTCCACAGGCGCAGGGCCGGGCACGTGAGTTTTCGCCGCTTTGTCCAATAATTGCTCCAGGCAAGCCAATTTGTCCTGCGGCTCTTCAGTATCACCCGGCATCTCAAGTGAAATCAGCCAAAAAGTCCTTTCCTTATGGTCGTAAGCAATCAGCCGGTCGTAGAAGCAAAGCCGAATCAGCGGCATTCGAAGGTCATCTATGGTCGTTTCCGGAAGTCGCTCGATGTATCGGCCAAGCTCGTAGCCGAAGTACCCGGCCCATCCGCCGCGGAAAATCCCACTCGGCAAATCATTACCACCCTTGTCGTTCCCGCGCAAGCGGGAATCCGTGTTGAAGGTTTCTTCGAGCCTATATTTACTTAGAATCTCGTGCAGCTTTGCCAACGGGTCCTTTTGTCCGGCTCGAAATTCGAATACTTCCTTCGGCTCAGCGGCCCAATAGCTGAATCTGTCCGCATCGGCCTTGGCCGTGTTACCCCCCAGAATAGACGCCGATTCGAGACCCGCAAAAACCTGGCTCACGGCGGGTAAATCTATCGATCCGCGGACTTCCTTACAATGCAGCTTGCAAGCAGTATATTTATCCGTCTTGCTGACCGTTCCGGTCGTCATTGCGCCTGTCCCGCCTTCAATATTTCAATTGTCACTTTTTTACCGATACTCTCTTTTTGAAAAAATCCACCGCATCGGCCACGTTGCCGAAGACTTTTGTTGCCGTTTGGGTTACAAACACTGATGGAGTTTGCTCTGCCGTCCAGATGACGTAAACCTCTTTGGCGGCCTCGTGGGCGTGCTGGAGCTCTCTTTCGACTCCGCTGGATATCGCGGCCCGTCCGTCGGGCAGGGTCGGAATAAGGCTGATTATCATATCCGACTGGTCAATCAGCATAAAATCGCGTGCATATATCTGGCTGTTAATATCGCCCTCGATTTGCCGAACCTCATCCAGGTCCAATCGGATCTTTCGCCCGACCGCCGTGGCCTCGACAAAATCGAGCCCTTTTTCCGCCGCCTGCCGCGCATACTGCGGCAGGAACGACTCTTCCAGGTCGCCCGGATCGAAGCAAATAAACGATTGCTTCATCAAACGCCTGAATTTGTCAATCTCATCTCGGACGGTCTGCATATCACCAACCGCAGTCATCGGGAAACTCAGGTATGCTCTTTTGATTTGATCGGCGAAGACAAGCCCGTAGAAGGTTTCGATGGTCGCCTCTTCGGCGCCGCGAGCGAGGCAATAGAACGCAATGCTCTCGTCGATACCCTTGCAGAGCATTTGGGTTCCGATAATCTCTTCCTCCCGCCAGACAATCAGGTCTTTGAGACTGTGCTCGACGGCGTGTTCGGCGAGCAGCCGGGTGTGCAGCGCGATTACGCCGTCGATCAGGCAGATATACATATCGGAATCGAGCTGCCGCATCTGATCGAAGTCCACCGCGGGAAACAATCCGTGCCGCCAGCGAAAGGTCGCGTGCGTATTGACTATGAGGTTTGGGGCCGTCTGCGCCTGGGCGATGATGTCTTTGAAGACACTGCGGCGAAGCGAGCTTAGCCTCTTCATCGATATGTCCAGAATCTTGCCGGCTGCAATATCGGGCGCTTCTGCGTACATCATATCCCCGACGTTGCACAGCAGAACTTCGTTCCCTTCCGCCCCGGCAAACTCGCATACCTTCTCAAGATAGCTCTTCTTATCAACACCAACCATTCCCGTAACAACAATTATCATATCCAATCCTATCTTACAATGTACCGAAAAGCCTGCAACCCACTACGATATACAATAACCATCCGTTTGACACCACCCTTTTCTCGAATCAAAGGCGTCATGGTCATTCGCGCAGCTATACCACAACTTTACACTTTACACTTTGAACTTCCAACTCCCCACCCTCTCTTCACCCCCTCCACCGCAACTTTGCATTTTCCACTTTAATCTTTGATCTTTCTCTCACCCCCCATCCAAAGCCAGATTCACTCAAAACCCCGCGCCACCCCGTAGCATGGGCATCTTGCCCATGTCCCACCTGCTAATCAAACATCTCAACCAAACAACGCCTCTTCATCAACCGCACCCCCTGCAATACTTCGTTCCAATCCGTATTAATTCCTGGTTACCTTAGGTCAGGTAATCCATGATCCTCCAAAACTTGCGCTGCAAGATTCTCAGACACCGCGTGGTCCCCGCACTTCTCCATCAATCCCACATACAACCTGTCCCTTATATCCCTAACGTCGGCCTCATAGTCCTGCACCGCCTTTTTCACTATAGTGGCCTTCTCCGGGATCCTCACGATCTGTTCATCCGCTCTCTTCGCATAAACAATGAATTTTGCCCTTACCTCATCCCCTTCCTCTACGATATGATTTCCCTCTGCATCGCAGATCTCCTGTTTACCCATAAAGTTCTCCCCCAGCTTCACTATCGCTGCCGGAACCGCCAACTCCTCACACGCTACCCGCCCCCAACCCTTCACATACGCATCCGGAAACCTTCGCACCCCGTTCGGCAGAACCTCTTCGACAACCTCATCACGCAATTTAACCAAGTCCCGCTCCACACGCTTCTTTCGACGAACACGACGCAGTTTAGGCAGTAAGTGACGCTCCTTCACAAGTTCAACTACGCCTGCCAAAATCTTCTCTGCCGCGCCACTCCCCAAACCCAAAGCTTCCGCAACCGCCTCCTCAAATGCTATTCTGTCCTTCCGTTTGGCCTCATCCTCAAAGGGCCTAATCTTCCGCCCTAAAATCTTCTTAAAAAGGCCCTTGACTCGCTTCTCTATCTCCTTCAAAAGCTCACGGTTCGGCACGAGAACTCGTTTCCAATCGATCCCCTCAACCTTCAGAGCCCCATCCCCTAAGTTCGCCCGGCCCGTCAGTTCCTTACTCAAAAAAGCTGGCGCGCTGTTCAAATAGATTCCCAGCATTTCACCAATTCGTCTCTTGGGCGAAAGAATCTCAAACAAGTTATGATCAACTTGTGCCCCGCAGGCATTCACTATGCACCGTTCACTCCTACCTGTTACCATTGGCACGAGCACTCGCCCCGGCTTCCGGTCTGGCAATTCGTACCAGTTCCTCCGCCCTTTGGCACTCTCCACGTCCGGCCAGAACCTTCCTTCCTTAGTTTTCTGCTTCTCTCCCCACTTTATGTACTTCAATGCCTTCGTCCCCCTCAATTGACCTTTTTCCTTCCTACATAGGAACGCGAACAAATTCACATCTCCAGCGCCCAGATTTATCCCATCGCATTCCTTAGGCGACTTGATCACCGGCTTCAAGAACTCCTCCTCGATGCCCCAATGCTCGACCATTTCTGGCGTCAGGTAAAAGAATTCGTTGATTCCTGTCGTGATCCCTCTTCGCACTTTCGCCACTTCGCTCAATGGCACCAGCTTCTTGGCACATTTCTGCAACAACTCAAAATATATATCCGGCCCTCTCAAATACTGCCCCCACTTCACCGTCTCGCCCGCATTCCCCACCTGCCTCTGCGCATCCCCCTGTCGAACCATTCGCACCCTAACCTCGTCGTCTTCATAAGCCACGATCTCCGGCAGCTTCACATGCTCCGCGTCAATCGCCTCGAACCGCCTGAACCTTTTTTCCCCGAAGGCCCCCCACGAATCCCCCATCTCCTCGATCTTGTCCACAAACCGCTCCAGCGCAATTCCCCGGCTCTGCGCATCTGTCACCGAATCCTGAGGCAAAAGCTCCGCCAGCGGTTTCTTCATCTTAACAAACCGCACATAATTCCCAGCCCGTTCCTTCTCATCGTCGCACCGCTCAAGCACCGTGAACACCGTGTTCACCGCCGACTGCTCAAACCACGGCTCGCACCTGCTCTCAAAAATCCCGATCAGTTTGAACTTCGACAGAAAGAACTTCTGAAGCTCATACCCATAAGCAACATCCAGCCAGGAGTTGCTCGTAATAAATCCCATCCGCCCTCCAACCTTCAGATGCGCCGCGGCATGAAAGAACATATATGCATAGATATCCGCCTGCCCCGACAAGCGCAGCTCATGCCCCCTCTTGCCCCCGTCAAGCTTGAACAAATCCGGATAACACTCGCCCCAGTTCTCAAACAATGCCGCTTCAAGTTTCTTCTTATACCCCTTCTCCGCCTTTTCAATCAACTCTTGTCGAATGAAGGGAAAGTTCCCAACCAGCGCGTCAAACTTCCGGATCTTAATCCTTATTCTCTCTCCCGTCTTACGCGTCTTCTTGGGCGGTGGGAATTCAAACTCCTGCCCCGGCTGAACATCAAAGAAATCCCCCGACAATACCCTCGGAAAATTCAAATAGTCGCTCAAATCTTGCCGGCACAAGTTTATCGTGGCAAGCTCCGCAGGAAAACCTGCTATATCAAATCCCCATACCTGCTCCAACAGCTTATGGTGCGCACGCCTTTTTGCCCCCAGATTCCTCAGTCGCTTGTAGCCCCCGATCAGAAACGTCCCCGTCCCGCATGTCGGGTCCATCACATAATCGCTCTCGCTTCTTATACAGAACGCGCTGATCAGGTCAACCAGGTTGTCCGGCGTGAAATATTGCCCTAAGCTATGCCTTGCATCCTCTGGAACCAGCCTCTCAAAAACGTTCCCAATTACGTCAAGCGGCATCAACTCAAAGCTCCAGTGCCCCAGCTTCTCCGTCAAGCCAATGATCACCACCGCGCTGTCCCGCGATAATTCTATCTCGTCTGTTATATCACCCTCGAAGATCGCCTGATAGTCAACCTCCAATCCCAACTGAAACAAGCCCCGCATCCGCTTCATCGCAGCGTTGTAATTCTCTCTGCCTAAGTCCAGTCTTGGTAGATGAAGATTCTGCCGCCGAAGCGTAAGGTAAAAAAGAATCTTTCCAATGATCTTGTACGCCATTTGCTGAGCAAGCGTCTCGTAGTACTCCTGGTCGTATTTGCTTACCCCCTGTTTCTTCGCCCAGGCGTTCAGTCGTTTGTTGAAGCTCTTTTTTCCCCGCGCCTTGTTGATATCCCTCAGTACACTTCCCGCCAGCTTCTCAGACGCCGCGCTAACCATCCCTACGAACACCGTCGTATCTGCAACCGGAAGATTGATGCGCTCATCCTCATGAAGCTTCCCCAAATCGAGCATCAGTCGCCGACACGTCTCTTCAAGTATTTCTGCTTTTCGTTGGTCCCTTACGTCATCCACCCGTGAAATGCGCCAATCCGGCCCGACCTCTCGCACCTTGTCCGTTTCGTTCACCGCCACCCGTGTCTTTTCCGGAGTCCTCCAAATAATCGCACTCTGCATGTTCCATGTAACAAAATACTTCGCTCCAAGAAGCTGCGCCTTCTTCACTGCATTCTTCAGTAGCTCCGTATCCCTTACATCTGTCTTTGGAGTCTTACACTCCCATCCACAGAAAGGCTCTTTGCACTCGAAGTCCTCAGTAACCAGCACATCGGGGAATTGCACTGTTGGAAGCCCATACAGACTCGAATCGTTAGTAGCGTTCCGAAACGGCAGTCCACCCTCGTCAATCTGCTTCTTCACCCAGTGAACTGCCTGCCCCACAAATTCTCGTTCGTTTGCCTTGGTCTTCGCCATCCTATCCCCTCAACATTATCCTCGACGCCCCGACCCAGCCCGCTTCACCCGCCCCGCCGACTCCGCCAAACTACCCCAATCCTCATTCCCTGTCAAAAACATTTACCATATTCCATCCCAGCCCTTCTATCGAGCATCGAAAATTCAACTTTAGCTCACTTTAGTCACTTTAGCTCACTTTATTTACTTTACATCTAACAAGTTATGTGGTATAATACCTATCAAACTAATAGCGGATC
>JAGMDR010000444.1 GCA_023128595.1 Planctomycetota bacterium
GCCTTAACCTGGGTGGTTTTCTCTATCGGGAAATATGTGCTATATGTAAGCGCATTGGGGTGGACATCGCCCTGGCTGCTATGCGCGGATTGTGCCGCCGGAATACGAGGGTCATTGCCGTCCAGTGTATAATAAACCGTGCCGAAACCATTGGGGTTGTTCATAAATAGATGATCCGCGAAATAAGTAAATGTTAACGGCTTAATATTGGGGTACCAGCCCACGCTTCTAAACTGATTTAGGACAACTCCTGCTCGATTTGCCAGACACCTGTTATCGGCGGTTGTATATAGCAGCCGGCCTATTTCATTCTGCCAGTCGGCCTTGGTCAGAGGCAACTGGCGCTTGGAATCGCCCCATCTTGCCGATTCGGCGATGATTGCCATATCAATTTGATTTGCGCGTTTCCGAACATAGTCTCGGGCACTGTCGAGACTTAGAAGCCCTGTGAAGAGCCGATTCACGTGGTCGGCAAAGTGCATGCGATAATCGATATTGGAGGACGCAAGCTGCTCATGCAGCCAATGTGGATTGAAGTAATCTATATCTGCCCCTGCGGCGGTAAACGGCACGACCAGGTTGTCTTCTGACTGTGAGACTCCAAGCGTGTGCTCATTATCGTGGTGCAGCCATTTCCAGCCGTCGGGATTCACGCGATTGTAAATTCCCCATGTGTTATTCGGTATGCTGCCGAATCGCGAGCCGGGGCCGTCTCCATCGCCCGTATAGTACTCAATTATCATAAAATCTATCAGGTTCTCAACGTCAAGCAGTCTCTCATAGCCGCTGTTGGGTGTGCCGTCTATGTTAAGTCCCTGCACCCGATAGTATCTTTCATAATCATCAAAACCGGCTATTGTCTCATACCAGAGCCGATCGAGAGACTCTCGGCTGCCGTCGGTCGCGACAATCCTTCTCTCGGCGGACATCTTCGAATTCACCGCATCATAGTCTTCCTTGTCGCCACCCATATACGATTCGGCAAAAGACGCCTCGGAGCGCTCCTGTGTCTGGAAAAGACCCCAGTAATGCCCGTTAATATACAGGTGATAATAGCGGCTTCGAGTATAAGGATGACCCGCAACACCCTGAATATCACGAGAGAAAACGTCACGGACACTGGTGTCTTGAGGGTTGCCCTCGAAAGCCCAGGAGTAGTTTTGGCTGCAGCGAAGGTCTATATGATCATACACGTCGTTGCCTTCATCACCAAAAAGGCGATACCTCAACTTGGCCTGGCCGTATGCGGAGCGGAAGAAAAATCGCAGCGCATGCTTGGGATTGTCACCGATAACACTGTAGCCGCCGCGAATCCGCACACCGGCATCAATCTGGAAACCGCCGTGCATATCTGCCGGTAAATCCCACCGGTACACACCGTTTACATCCGGCGCCTGCACCAGATCGGGAAAGCCGGCACCCTGTGGGCTCGGAGGATAGATCAACTCCAGCGAGCAAGGCCGCTCCCACACTCGCCCCTCCTGGGCCGCATTAACATAAATGCCGACCGAAGGGCCAAACAAGTTCTCAAGGTCTGTCACCAATGACATAGTGCCAATCGCCTTGAGCGCATCTGCGATCTGACCTGCATAATTCGGGTCACTAATCACAATATCGGCGTCCATACCATAATCCATTCGCTGACCGTTAAAGTAACCCTGCCCAGGCCAGTTAGGCCCTGGCGCTTCGCCGGCAAGCGACTGGTATCTTACATCGTTGAGGAAAATATACGTATGCGTCTCGACTTTTGAATCCAGCCGGCCGGGCCTGACAGCTACCGCCCGGATAACCGTAGTTCGGTCAATGGTAGGTGGAGAAATCGGGTAGTATTTGTTTCCATGGGTTGCTGTAGGCCGAGAACCATCCGTTGTATATATAATCCTGACATCAGAATTGGTCATCTCAGTGGACAGTATCAAGGTAAATGCTGCGTCATAAAAACCGCGCTTATGGCTAAACCATACCTCACTGACCAGGCCGGCCGCACCGCGTATATTGGGTTTGCCGGGTGTTGGTGTGGTGAAGTATTGCAGAGTCGTCTCGTTCTTAGAGACAATCAGCTCCGGCAGCATAAGGAATTCCTCATCCCAGGCATCATCGTTCAATGCGTGGATAGCCAGGACGTTCTTTCCGGGCATAGGCCGTAACAAAGACAAAAAGGCATTCAGGTTCACGCTCTCAAAAGAATGTGAATCCTCGATGGAGCGATTAGACCCGGCCGTCGAGTTCCACGCC
>JAGMDR010000445.1 GCA_023128595.1 Planctomycetota bacterium
CCCACGCTGATATCGTTGCCCTCGAAAGTCGTGATAAACTCCCGGAACAGCAAGCTCTGGGCCGCGATGGTGAACAGGCCGAAACTAAATATCAGCAAGCCGCGGACGAACTTCATTTCTCACTCTCACCAAAAACGTCTGCCTGAAAGACCAGGAAGCTCGCACCTTCCTTCCAGTCGTCGGCCTTGAGCTGCGCCTTTAACGACAATTGCGTGAGCGTTTGATTCAGGTCCCAGCCTTGTTCGCCGGCGACCTGCGGCAGAAAGACCGCTGAACGGCCCGCCTTGCGCAGGACGACTCCGTCAGTGCCGATTCGGATTCTGTCGCAGGACGAGACCGGCGCCGGGGGCGTCAGGGCGGAAATCTCGATCGTGATGTCCTCAAGCTCATCTTTTTGCAGCGTCGGAAAACGCTGGTCGCGGAAGGCGGCGTTGATTGCGTTTGTGAGGACCGACTTATAGAGCGGCTGGCGCGGGAAGATGTCGCCTATGCAGCCTCTAAGCCGGCCGTTTCTCTTGAGCGTGACAAAGGCCGCGCGGGGAGGTTTCATCGCTTCGCTGATTGTGACGCCCAGCTCGGATACTTCTGGCGCCCGCTGGTGCTCGAGGCCGTAACTTATTGTCTTGCGGGCCAAAGTCAAAAGCCCCTTCTTATCTTCCTCAGTCAATTGGGGGGCATTTGTCTCCGGCTCAATTTGGAGGTACTCCTTCCACGCCCCGGAGAAAACGATGGAAAGATAACTGACAGAATTGCTGAAATCACCCGTCAGCTCGCCGGAAGTTGCATACTTTATCAGTTCAGCCTTTGCCGGGGCATCCAGCATCGAAAGCAGGATCGCGACCGGGATGTAGCCGCATATCGTTGCGCCGGTCTTTTGTTTGTATTGCAGGAAACCCTTGCTGTCCAGCTTTGCTATGTGCTCGTATGCGCCCATATCCAGCTTTTTGATTTGCTCCGGTATGTCTTTGGTGAAGGGCACGTACTTATAGCCCGCCCCGTAGTGTACGAAGTCCGAGCTTGCAACGACGAGTGTTTCCTCGTCGATCAGACTTTTCAAAATGGCGCCGGCTTTGTTGATTGTCTCGGACGAACAACTGCCGGTGACAATCGGGACCAGCTTGAAGTCCTGGAATTTGTACTGGAGCAGGGGAATCTCCATCTCGACGCTGTTTTCACCGTCGAGTGCGCGCGGCACGTTCTGGAAGAGCGGATACTTGAGGACTCTGTTTATGAACTCGGTGTCCAACGCTATCCGACCCAGCGGCGTTTGGAAATGTGTCGCTCTCGGGACACTCAAAATCTCTTCCATATACATCCGATGAGCCGGGCCAATAACGATGATTCGCTTGTATTTCTTGTTGATGGTCGCCAGCGCCATGGCCGCGGTTTGGCCGGAGAAGCTGTAGCCGGCGTGAGGAAGGACCAGCCCTATTACGTTGTCTATCGGTTTGACGTCGGCTTTCTCGAAGAAACCGGCAAGCTGCTTTCTAAGCGTCTCGGCGTCGGCGGGGTACCACGAGCCGGCAAGCGAGGCGTGCAGGACCAATTCGGGCGGCTCGGCGGGCCTGTCTTTTTCGCCGGAAGGCTCATTTGGAGGCTGAGCCGTTCCTTCTGAACCGTTGGACGCAAGCTCAACAGGCGCATCTGCCGAACGCGGAAATCCATAAATGTGCAGGCCAAGTACAACGGCAGCGATAATCACTACGCCGACCGCGGCTCCGGCCAAGAATTGCTTTTTGAATCTTCCAGCCATATCAACCACTCCATTTGCTTTGTTCGAGGATATCGTGCGGAGGTCTCAGCGGACCGGGATACTTTTGGAGCTTGAGGGCCCGCACAAATTTGCGCGGCACGGCTCTTTTTGCAAGAGAAGCCGCGCCGAGAAGAATCAGTGGGCCGGCTTTGAGTAGTCTGTGAATGAATTTTCTGCGTGTCATTTCCAAACTCCGTAAATCTCTTTTCCACATTTCGGGCAGGTCCCGTCTTTGAGCCGGTTCGCCACGATAGTATAGCCGCTGCGCTCGATGAGTAAATCCTTGCAATCGGGGCAATATGTGTTCTGGCCCTCTTTGCTGGCGATGTTGCCGATATAGACGTAATTGAGCCCCTCTCTGGTTGCAATATCGCGGGCCACATCCAGAGTCTTGAGTGAAGTTGGCGGCAGGTTGAGCATTTTGTGGCGGGGGAAGAAACGCGAAAAGTGCAAAGGCGTCTCACCGCCGAGGTTCGCCTTGATCCAGCGGCAAAGCTCGCCTATCTGCTCGGGCTTGTCGTTCAGCGTTGGGATGAGCAGGTTGGTAACTTCAACCAGGACGCCCGCTGCCTTGGCCAGAACCAGGGCGTTGAGGACGGGCTTTAACGTCCCTGAACAGACTTCTCTGTAGAACTTGTCCGTGATGCCTTTCAGGTCGATGTTGGCCGCGTCGATGTATTCGAGCAGGCGCTTCCAGGGTTCTTCATTTATGTAGGCCGCTGTTACAAGGACGTTGCGGATGGCGCGCTCGTGCGCCAGCTTTGCGGTGTCGTATGTGTACTCATAATAGACAACCGGGTCGGTATAGGTATATGCCAGGGATGGACACCCGGCTTGTTTGGTGAGCTTGACCAGGTCTTCGGGCGACCAGAACAGTTTTTCGCGGGAATAGAATATGGCCGGCATCTCTTCGGGGTTGGCCTGGGAGATCTCCCAGTTCTGGCAGTTCTTGCAATGCAGGTTACAGCCCACCGTGGCTATCGAAAGGATGCCGGTGCCCGGCAGAAAGTGCGAAAGAGGCTTCTTCTCGATTGGATCGACATTGATTGAGCAGGGGTAGCCATAGACGACGGTCCGCAGGACGCCGTCGATATTCACGCGAACCCGGCACTCGCCGCTCTGGCCGGCCTCAATCACACAATTCTTCGGACATAATTCGCACTGAACCTTCAATTCACGCCCCGGTTACTACCTTCCAAATATCAGTTCCCGATCCAGCCCTCTGTGGCATTGAATAGCTGTCATTGCGAGGCCGCCGCAGGCGGCCGTGGCAATCTCCGGCCTTCGAAAAACAGAGATTGCTTCGCGGAGTTTATGCCACCTTTTCGGTACTCCCAATGACACACATCAATTGAGCTGCAACAGACCACTGGCCTGGCCCCGATTATACCAGATTCCCCCGAATCTTACTAAGCTGAAACTGTTGGCGCCGAGGCACAAAAATCACGGCGATCAGTACGGCGAATTAATCCTCAAGAATCTCTTGGCGCCTCACGCCAAAGGCCCTCTTGATCAAGCTTAAATAGCAATCATAGACAACTGCCTTGGGGTGATTACAGCATTTATGACCTATTACAACTTGGCTGCGGGTGTACCGAAAGTCCTTCTGGCGAGGAGCTTGAATGATCTTCTCGCCTCCGCGGGATTTAATGATGAAATTGCGACGCTCAAAGTAATTCCGAACCTGCGCCCAGACTATCGTAGGGCGACTCATACCATGAGTTCCTCCGTGATCTCACTTACAAATCGGCGATTCTTAGGGTATTTGAATTCCGGCTCAAACTTTTCCGGCCATTCGCCACGGACCATCTTGTAAGCTATCTCATATACCTCCGCGGGCAGCTTTTGGGCATTAGTAACCTTCGCCCTTACCCAAGCTGGCGCTTCCCGAAGAACTCCCAATGTGGCATCCCTTTGAGCACAATGAAGGACATGATCGACGGCCTTGATCAACTCAGCTAAGGCCTCAACTACACAATCACCAGCTCCAATTTGGTCCATGCGCAGACTATGTGCCACCCAGCACTTATCGGTCCTGGAGTAGTAGATGACACAAGTATCCTTGAATGCCTTGATTTTTCGGCGGTTATTAGGCAAGCCGGCCATAAAAATCCTCCTGTCTTGAGCTACCTTTTCCCTCTAATTATCTGCTATCATCAGCCAAATGTCAAGCAAAAACCCTTATTCTACCGCGCTTTTACACCGATTTCTTCGGCAACGTCAAGAACAAGGTCCGGCAACGCCTTGGGCATTTATCGGCATACCGGAGCGGGCGGCGACAAAAATCTCCACGATAAAGTGCAGGCTTGGTTCTTCAACACAATTATAACCAAATTGGTTTGAAGGTTAGTAAGCAGAAAGTCGCGCGCTGGGTGGCACGCTCAAACTCTGTTTGGGCATGGTCCTGTCACGAATGGAAAATATCGCTTTGATATTCGCGCTGCGTCGATATAATCGCCTTTATGAAAAACGCGGTTCTGAGCGAACTTTTCGGCCAAATGGCTGATATTATGGAGATTCTGGGCGAGGACCGTTTTCGTATCAACAGCTACCGAAAAGTATCGCGAATTATTGCCGATACTCCTGCGGACATCGAGGGGCTATTGGAAACGGGCCGGCTTGCAAAGGTCCCCGGAGTTGGCAAATCGAGCCTGGCCAAGATCGAAGAATTTGTTAAGACCGGCTCGATAACCGCGCATCAGGAGCTGCTTGCCAGGATACCCCCCGATTTGTTGGATCTCCTGCGGATACCCGGAATGGGGCCCAAGGGCGTAAAAGCGGTTTATGACCAGTTGAACGTTGCGAGCATCGCCGACTTGAAAGCTGCAATTGACGCCGGCTCTCTCGCCGAGCTGCCCGGCTTTGGGGACAAAAAGGCCGCGGTAATCGCCAGAGGTATCGATTTCTTGGAGAAATCGACCGGGCGGATACGCATAGATCAGGCGCTCGAGGCGGCGGAGATTGTCGCCGCGACGCTGCGGTCATATTCGCCCTTGTCGAAGATCCAGACGGCCGGGTCGCTGCGGCGTTGGGCCGAGACAATCGGGGATGTTGACATACTCGTCGCCGCAGGAAAGCGAAAGGACGCCTCGGAGCGAATCGTCGAGGCCTTTACTAAGGCGGCCTTCGTGCGGGAGGTGCTCGCGTCGGGGCCGACAAAAGGCTCGGCGATTATCCAAACGGGCAGCGGCGGCGTTCAGGTGGACGTGCGCGTAGTGCCCGAAAAGAGCTTCGGGGCCGCGGCGCAGTATTTCACCGGCTCGAAACAGCACAATGTTCGCCTGCGAGAGATTGCGATAAAGGCGAAGCTCAAGCTCAACGAGTACGGCCTGTTCAAAGCCGAGAAGATGATTGCCGGGCCGGCCGAGGAACAGATATACGATAAGCTCGGGCTTGATTATATCGTCCCGGTCCTGCGCGAAGACCGCGGCGAGGTCGAGGCCGCAAAGGAGCACCGCCTGCCAAAGCTGATTGAGTTCGCCGACATCAAGGGCGACTTTCACATCCATACCGCGGCCTCGGACGCCGACTGCGAGATAGACGAGGTCGCCGCCGCTGCGAAGGACCTGGGCTACAAGTATATCTGCATCACGGACCACTCGCGCTCGTCGGCGATTGCCAACGGCCTCTCGGCCAAGCGCCTGGCGCAGCAGGTCAAGGAAATCCGACAAATCAATGAAAGACTAAAAGGCATAACCATATTAGCCGGCAGCGAGGTTGATATCCTTGCCGATGGTTCTCTGGACTTCGACGACAAGTTGCTCGCCGAGCTTGATTTTGTGGTTGGCGCCATACATTCGGGTATGGCCGGCGCCCGCGAGAGGGTGACTATGCGCACGCTAAAGGCAATGGACAATCCTTACGTCAACTGCATTGCTCATCCGACCGGCAGGCTGATAGGCCGGCGCGAGCCGATGGACCTCGACATCGCCGCGGTGATCGAGCACGCCGCCCGGACGCATACCGCCCTCGAGGTCAATGCCAATCCCTGGCGGCTGGACCTAAAGGACGTGCACTGCAAGATGGCAATCGAGGCAGGCGCAAAGCTCGCCATCGGCACCGACGCACACAGCATCGCCGGCCTGGGCCTGATGGGCTTCGGCGTCGCAACCGCCGCGCGGGGATGGACAACGGACCCCGATGTGCTCAACACGTTTTCGGTGGCCGCAATCAGGAAGTTTGTCCAAAGTAAAAGACCATGAGAAGGGACTCCAGCACGAAGATTCTGCTGACCGGCCCGCCGGGCTGCGGCAAGACGACTGCCATAATGAAGGTGGTTGAGCAGTTGCCCGCCGGCAGGGCCGCCGGGTTCTATACGCAAGAGATACGCGAGGCGGGCAAGCGCAAAGGATTTCGCTGGCGGCGGCTGGATGGGGCAGAAGGAGTGCTCGCGCATGTTGATTTCAAGAGCCGGTACAAGGTAGGCAGGTACGGTGTAGATGTCGCGGAATTCGAGAGGTCTGTCGTGCCAGTATTGGATCTCGATCAGAGCAACGTGGAGCTATTCGTAATCGACGAAATAGGCAAGATGGAGTGCTTTTCCGAGAAGTTCATCGCCGCGGTTCGCAGGCTGTTCGCATCCCAGAAGTGCGTATTGGCGAGTGTGGCGCAGAAGGGCGGCGGTCTTATCCGCGAGGTGAAGGCGTATCCGGGAGTCAGCCTATTCACTCTGACCCGGGACGGACGAGCCGAAACGATAAATGAGATTCTGCAGGTGCTGCCGTTTGCGAAGAAGGCTTGATAGTAACCGTAGTGAGTATGCCGATTGGCGTAACTGTTTGCGACGTGTGAGTTCTTATGTCCGAAGATTGGGCCAATAGTATAGCAGAGGATTTCGAACGGCGTGCCCTTCTCCGGAAGGGCCCCTGCCTGATTCTTGGTGGGGCCGATACGGGTAAGACGACGCTTGTCTCGGCCTTGGGTAATAAGGTGGCTAAGAGCGGGGCTGTCGCCATTGTCGATGCGGATATCGGGCAGTCGCATATCGGCCCGCCGACAACAGTCGGCTGGGGTGTTATGGAGGGAACGCAGAGTGATGTCTCGGAGATTGGCGCGAGGGGCATCAGCTTCGTGGGTGATGTGACGCCGGTTGGTCATCTGCTGCAATTGACCGAGGCGATTGTACACTGTGTGGAAGAGGCATCCGACGTGGCTGAGGTAATCCTGATTGACACTCCGGGCTTTATCAGTGGCCCGGCTGCGAGCGCTTTGTGGTGGACGGTGCAGCGCATATTGAAGCCGGAACTGATAATAGCGGTGCAGCGCAGAGACGAGCTGTGTGAGGTCCTTGCCGGTTTGCGGTTCGTTGGCTCGGTACTCGAGCCGCTTGAATCCCCGGCCCAGATATCGACAAAATCACCGCAGGAGCGGCGCAGATATCGGCAAAGTAGGTTCAATGTGTATTTTGACGACTCGTCCCGTTATAATCTCACCTCAAGTGATGTCTCTATCCAGGCGGGCCGTAGTTCCGGCGGGCACAGCCTCGTCGGTCGGCTGGTCGGCCTTCGAGACCGCAAAGGCCAGGACGTGGCCGTCGGTGTAATAGACCAGTGGCGGGATGCACAAGGCGTGGTTGTAGTGAAGGCGCCCAAGCTCGACGTCGGCCGAATCCGTTGTCTCGTCATCGGGGATGTCAGGGTGGACTTCGGTGAAGGATAATATGGAAACTGTTTTTATCGATGGAAGCAGGGGCGAGGGGGGAGGCCAGATACTGCGGACGAGCCTGGCGCTGGCGTGCGTGACTGGCAAGCCTCTGCATATCGAGAATATCCGCGCAGCGCGTCGCAATCCCGGCCTGGCCAAGCAGCATCTAAGCTGCGCGCGGGCAGCGCGCCAGATAAGCGGCGGCAGATGCAAAGGCGACACCCTCGGTTCAAAGGTCCTGGATTTCGAGCCAGGGCCGGTCCGCAGCGGGGACTATCACTTCGATATAGGCTCGGCCGGTTCTGCATCCTTGGTGATTCAGACGGTTCTGCCCGCTTTGTTTTTGGCGGACAAACCCTCAAGGGTTACGGTTGCCGGTGGGACACATAATCCTATGGCGCCGCCCTATGATTTTTTGAGCGAGACCTTTCTCCCGGCCGTTTCAACAGCGGGCTTCAGCGCCAGGGGCGGACTTGTGAAGCACGGTTTCTACCCGGCTGGCGGCGGAAGGCTTACCTTTGACGTGCATCAGTGGGAGAGGAATTCATCTGCGCCGATTGACATCTGCGAACCTGACAAGCAGATTCAAATCCATGCCAGGATATACACGGCCAGACTTCCGGTGCAAATCGCCCGGCGTCAGGAAAACCTGCTGCTAAAAAGCGACCTGGATATCGAAGATCTCGAGCACATTGAAGTGGCCGATAGCGATGGGCCGGGCAACTGCGTGATGATTCGCATTTGTGGCGAGAATCGAACGACGGTGTTCACGGCGTTCGGCGAGCGGGGCAAGCCGTCAAAAAAGGTGGTCGGCGAGGTCGGCGATTCAGCCGGGCACTTTCTCGATAGCGGGGCCGCCGTTGACCGCTATCTCGCGGATCAATTGCTGATCTACATGGCAATCGCAGACGCCGGCGAATACACGACCAACGAGCTTTCCAAACACCTTGCGACCAATATCGAAGTAATAAAGGAATTTCTCCCTGTCGAGTTCACCGCCCACGAATATGGAAAGCACTACAAGGTTTCCTGCCGCCCTGGGTAGGCTCTATCAGGTTTCGTGTCAATCCGCGTAGAACGGGCGAGGTCTTAGTGCTGCCGGGGGTGAGATTGCCACGCTCGGCGTTGCCTCGCTCGCAATGACGCTGAACAACGATTGTTTTGGTCGGAATGTAGCATGCGGGATGGTCGAGATAAATGTCTTGCTCAATTGTGCCGTGTTGGGTAAATTATCGCCGATGAAAACATCCGACAAAGCAACTTTTGGGGCGGCGGTCCGAACAGACCGCAGGTCGGGGCCCGTCTGTACAGGAGCTAACCTATAGATGCGAACGCGGTTTAGATTCAAAACCTTAGTCGAGCTTTTTAACCGGTCGCTGGCCCGAATCGAGCGCCCTGATAAGCAATGCCTCGAAGTCATCAGGACAGGAAGGCACGAGTTGCTTACGTTCCGAGAATTGAGAACAAGGGCGCAAAGGTTTGCATTTTGGCTTATTCGCAGACCAGAGCTTGCCGTTGGCGACAAAGTGGCGGTGTTAGGCAGGAACCGCGCCGATTGGGATGTGGCCTTCTGGGGTACGGTCCTTGCCGGTGCGGTCCCCGTGCTGATAGACCCTGAGAGGGGCGTCGAGGGCGTAATAAACCACCTGGTTCACACGGAGGCCGACCTGCTCGTTATGGCTGACGATTATCAGGATGCCGAATCCCGCCGGGAGCTGCGAGATTTCACGTCCGCCCGGGGCCTGGGGCTGCTTGAAATGGCAGAGACGCCGTTTTGCAATTCTTTGGATGATGAAAAAAACAGTGTGGCCCCTGAGCAAATCGACGAGCTGCTCGCCGAGATTGCCGGGAAACTCAGCGCCGATGACACGGCGGTAATTCTCTGTACCTCCGGGACGACCGGCGACCCGCGCGAAGTCGAGCTGACACACACAAATCTTATTGCCAATATCGACGGTTCCGTCGAAAAGATCAAGATAACCGCCGATGACATCCTGGGGCACATCCTGCCGCCTCATCACTCTTTTGGCCTGACCGTTGCCAAACTCCTCACTCTTTCGGTCGGCGCCAAGAATATCTACACTAACGAGTACCGCCAAATACCTCAACTTATCGCCGACAAGAGCATCACTATCTTTGTCGCAATACCGGCGCTCTTTACGGTCCTGGCCAAAAGAATTGAAGAGACCCTGGCAAAGCAGAAGAAGGCCAATCGCCTTATCAGAGTGCTCGACCGTTATCGCCCGAAGATGGTCGGCAGAGGTATTGTGGCCAAGCTGGGCTGGGGGACGCTGCGATTTTTCTTCTCGGGGGCCGCGCCGATGCCTAAGTGGGTCCTAAATGTGTTCTGGAAGAGGGGATTGCTGTTGTACGAAGGCTACGGCACTACCGAAAACTCGCCGGTTTACGGGTTTAACGAGGATGCGCGGACGCTGGGCTCTGTCGGCAGGCCGATTCCCACCCTGGAGGTGAAAATCCTCAGCGAGCGAAATGAGACTCTGCGCCCGGGCGAGAATGGAGAGATTATGCTCGGCGGGCCCTGTATTATGAAGGGCTACTACAAGAACCCCACGGCCACACAAGACGCTGTTGAGACCGATAGCGACGGCGTTCGCTGGCTGCACACCGGCGATTTGGGACATCTGGACGCCGATGGAAACCTCTTCATCACCGGACGCAAGAAATTCCTCATCGTGCTGCCCGGCGGCAAGAACGTCAACCCGGAGCTGGTTGAATCGGCGCTATTAGAGGCGCGGTTCGTGGGCGAGATATTGGTCGTCCCCGGTGTGAAGACAGATTCCGCGGGCGTACACGCCGAGACGGTCAGGGCGATTGTCCAGCCGGCCTGGGATGCCATAGAAAACCATACCAATCATTCGCAAGCCGACTTGCTCAGGCAGCCGCATATCCTAAAGACGCTCGTCTGGCAGAGCATCAATGAATGTCAGAAGAAAAGTAAGCGCCTGTCCTCTTTTGAGAAGATCTCCTCCGCCGGCGTGGATATACAAATACAGGAATTCCAGAAGACCTCAACCGGCAAAATCAAGCGCCAAGCCTACATCAGGTTGTGAGAGGCGAACTGACTTTCGGCAGGGTGGCACGCTCAAGCGCAGCTTGGGCGTGGCTCCATCCCCTCCGGTAACACCAAAAACCCTTGCCCAAAAAGCCGCCCACACCTTCGGATTTTCGAGGCGACAAGTCGCTTGCATATCCCGCACAGACCGGTATAATCGCCCGTAGCGTAACGAAGGTAATACACAAGGGCACGAAGCTGCTTGTGAAGTATAGACTTACGAAAGGAGGATTACGAAATGTCACAAATGCGGAAAAATTCAACAGCCGGTAAGGATTCGACGCCGATAAGTCGTCGAGAGTTTGTTGCCGGCGCCGGTGCGGCCGCGTTGGCGTTTACGGTGGCTGAGCCCGGCCTTGTGCGAACCTACGGCGCCAACTCGAAGATCAATCTCGGGATAATCGGCTGCGGCGGGCGCGGGATCTGGATCGCCGGCCTGTTCAAAGCCCACGGCGGATACAATATCGTCGCCGCGGCGGACTACTTCAAGGATAGAACGGACAATTGCGCCGGCAAATTCGCCGTCCCCGAAGCCCGACGCTATACGGGGCTTTCCGGCTATCGTAAGATGCTCGATAAGGTGGACGCCGTGGCGATAGAGAGTCCGCCTTATTTCCACCCCGAGCAGGCCGCCGATGCGGTCGCCGCCGGCGTTCACGTTTACGTCGCCAAGCCGATTGCAGTCGATACACCCGGCTGCCTGAGTATCGGCGATAGCGGCAAAAAGGCGACCGCCAAAAAACTATGCTTCCTCATTGATTTTCAGACCCGCGCGGACCAATACTACATCGAGGCCCTAAAGCGCGTCCACGCCGGCACCTTAGGCGAATTCGTCTTAGGCGAGGCAATCTATCACGCCGGCTGCCCGTTCGGGCGAATGTACGACACCTGGCGAAAGGACCCGAAGAACTCCGAGGTCCGCCTCCGCGCATGGGGCCTCGATAACGTCCTCTCCGGCGATATCATCACCGAGCAGAACATCCACACGCTCGACGTGGCAAACTGGATAATGGGCACAGAACCGCTCTGGGCAGTCGGCACCGGCGGACGCACCATTCGCCCGGTCGGCACCTGCTGGGACCATTTCGCAATCCTCTTCCAGTATCCCAACGACGTGGGCATCACCTTTAGCTCGAAGCAGTTCGACGGCCACGGCACTCAGCCGGACGGCATCAGAAACCGAATGTTCGGCTCCAAGGGAGTCCTCGAAACCCAGTACGGCGGACAGGTAATGATCCGAGCAAAGAGCGATGACTTCTACAAAGGCGGCAGGAGCCCCGGAATCTTCAAAGACGGCCCAGTAACAAACATCGCAACATTCCACAAGAGTATAGTAGAAGGCAAATTCGACAACCCCACAGTCCCCGAAAGCGTCCGAAGCAACCTGCTGACAGTCTTAGGCCGAACCGCCGCTTATGAAAAACGAAAAGTCACCTGGAAAGAAATGATAACAAAAGGCGAAAAACTCGACGCAAACCTAAAAGGACTAAAGGCATAACCGCATATACTGACTTCATGGACTTCCATACGCCAGCTATTTACTAATGGCACGCGATAACGTACAGAAGACGCTGGCTCTCCTTGGTCAACTTTGCTGACTAAGGAGCAGGAGCGCGTCGAAGGGATCCAAAAGCCTAAGCAAAAGGGAGGACCAAATGAATACTCGTGACACCAAGCAGGGCGAGCAGGACAAGGAGCAGGGCGCCCCGGAACCAAAACAGGGAGGAGTCCAAATTGCGATAGGGATTATTGCAGCTATACTCATTCTCTTCAATCCGGGCACAGGATTGATGAAGCTGCATGCGGATTACAGTATAACTCAGAATCAGACTCTTCTGATTGAGCTTGGTTATGATCCCGCGGATTTCCAATACAGTCCCAGTTACTGGATTGGAAGGGTCGCATTTCACGTCTTTGGATTTGCAGCCATCCTCCTGTACGTAATATCTGTTGCAACAAAGAAACTCCCACCTGCCACAGTGACCCTACTTCTCTGTCTTGCCTATCTGTTGGCCCACGCATACGGCAACATTACGAGTCTATCATACGAGGAACAGGTACGAGGGCTGACCGCCGGGGGGTGGGCAGGCAAGATAGTCTCGTGGCTTCCAAAATATGCTATCGAGTTGGCGCTGCTCGTTCAGGGGCTTCTTGGAGTACGCAAGCGCGTCCGAGCGCGACCACAGACGTAGATGGGGCAACTTAAGCAATCAGGAGCTTTTTAGGTTTCCGAGGTTCAACTGTAAGAAAATCAGTCGGCGGACAAGAAATGGCAGCTGCAACTATTTTGGATTTAACGCTTCATGCCAACGGCATACATATTGTATTATGGTGCTGTCGTCAAGGAGGATAAGGCTACGCTCCGGAAGCGACCTGAGCGCCTTGGCGACGCCATACGGCATAGGGCGAGGTGCAGTTACGGCCTCGTCCTTTATGAATATGCCGTTGGCTTCAAAGCGATAAATCCCAGGGGCAAAGCCGCTGCTTTGGATAACTTGAACGATCGGGAGCTTCTTAGGTTTCCGATTTGGTGGCAACAAGTATGACTAAATGCGATACCATAACCCAAAAGAGAAGGCACTATTTCTTTCTAAATCCATATCAAAATGCAGCCTTTACTAAGTGCCCCAAGTGTGACAGCAAGACAAAAATTCGCAAATTCCCTCTGGTCATTCACATCGATCCTCAGCAGCTTTTCCTCTTCAACAAGCAATGCCGTTACTGTACAAGGTGTGATTTGATAATAGCTGGAAAGTCAGAGCTGGAATCATTAATGGCAACGGTTTTTGAAAAACTGAATCCGCAAATAATAGGGAACGATTACCTTGTGATGGGTGTTGCGGAAAGAAGCGATTGGCAAGAGAGTAAGAAAGGCAAGCTATCCGAAGGTGAAACAATAGAGCGAATGATAGTCTTCAAAGACGTTTGGAATTTCGAATTCATACCCGCCGGATGGTATCGCGACCATGAGCATTGAGCTTACAGGCGACGGTAAAAGCGCGCCCCTTCGACCGCCCTGAGCGATCGTTCCGACGGACTCGGCGATTCATATTACACAATTAAGCACTGGTCGAAACAAGATGAAATCAAGAAAAGCACAAGATCAAGGCCATAATCCGCATCTCAAGGCTACAATCCTCCAGGTGGTTGCCAACCAGCTCAGGGCCAACGATCCTCCGGAAACGAGGCAGACATTCGACCGCCTCGTCTCGCAGGGCATTTCAGCCCAAGATGCAAAGATCTACATAGCCCAGGCCGTATGCGTGGAAATATGGGACGCTCTCTACAACAAGAAGCCTTTCAATCGTGAGCGGTACTTGAAAAATCTCAAGCGTCTTCCCAAAGAGCCACTCGAATAGAATCATCCAACCATCGTCTTTTTCTGGAGGTCAATATGAAGTCCAAGTTGATTGCAGTTTTGGCTTTCGTTGTGGCGGTCGGCGTCGTTTGCCAGGCAAGAGCAGATAGCGATGTATCGCCTAAGTTGAAGCCGCAGGCGATTGAGACGCGGATACGCCAACATCGCATGGGCGAGCTTGTCGTTAAGACCACGCCGGGGGCGCAGGTCAAAATCGAGCAGTTGCGCCACGAGTTCTGGTTCGGCACGGCCATCAGCAACAGTATGATCCAGGGCAGCTATCGACGCAGAATGAGCGATGCGGACCTGGCGAAGTACAAGGAAGTCCTCGCGGCCAATTTCAATTCGGCTGTCCACGAAAATGCCCTCAAATGGCACAGTTGCGAGCGGACCGCGACCGGAGGATTCGATTATTCCGTCGCCGAGGGGATATACAAATGGGCTGCCGCCAACGATATCAAGATGCGAGGCCACTGTATCTTCTGGTGTACGGACCGTCACGTACAGGACTGGGTCAAGAATCTCGATAAAGACGCACTGCGCAAGGTAGTCGAACGCCGGGCCCGTGATGTAACCTCCCGCTTCAAGGGCCGAATCGAGGAGTTCGACCTCAACAACGAGCTTACCTTCGGCAGCTTCTATCGCCGCAACTTAGGCGACGGCATCATCAAAGATATGGCCGATTGGGCCAAACAGGGCAACCCCAAGGCCCTGCTGTACCTCAACGAGCAGGGCAGCCTCGCATCCGGCGGACGCAACGCCGATAAATACGTCGCCCTGATCGAAAAGACGCTCGGCCAGGGCGCCCCCATCGACGGCATCGGCTGTCAGGGCCACTTTGCAAATATGTTCGACCCCGAGAAAGTACAGAGCACCCTCGACCGCCTCGCCCAATTTGATTTGCCCATCAAGATAACCGAATATGATTTCAATACATCGGACGAGCAGG
>JAGMDR010000446.1 GCA_023128595.1 Planctomycetota bacterium
ATGGGTGTCCCAGGCTATCGACGTCTGTAAAGCGATGGACGTGACCGTTGTACTCCTGGCGTTCTTCGCCAAGGGCGATTTACGTAATGACCCGGCGGGCACGGACCTTGTCGTCGAGCGGCTCAAGAAGGTAGCGCCCAAGGCCGAGGACGCCGGCGTTGCCCTTGCAATCGAATCGTGGCTCAATGCGGACGAGCACCTGGAGATCATCGAGCGGGTCGGCTCGCCTGCGGTCAAGGTCTATTACGACGTGGGCAATTCCCACAAGGCCGGCTACGATATCTACCAGGAGATTCGCCGGCTCGGCAAACATATCTGCGAGTTCCACGCAAAGGACTACGACAACCTCTACGGCAAGGGGACAATCGCTTTTGAGGAGGTCCGCCGGGCAATGGACGATATCCGCTATCGCGGATGGATAGTCATGGAAGGAACGAAAATGCCGTTCGGCGTCGAGGGAAGCTGCCGCTACGACGCCCAATACCTGCGCAAAGTCTTTCCGCCGAAACTCTAAATATCCAGTTCAGGAGGCCCCTACAATACTCGGGAATAGACAAAATGCACCATGTCATTGCGAGCACCACAAATCACATAGTCTGGGGCACTTGGATGGAGAAAGGATCGATTATGAAAAAGCACAATTCACTGACGGTTTTGGCAGTATTGGTCATTGGCCTAACGCAGGCGGTTTTCGCCACCGCGCTCGATGACTACGTCGCAGCGCCGGATTCTAACTACAAGTACAGCGTGGTAAAGACTATCGATGGGCCGAGCTTCACCGCTTACGTGCTCGATATGACTTCGCAATCCTGGCGCACCAGTGCCGAGGTGGACAGGACGCTGTGGCAGCACTGGCTGACGATAGCCAGGCCCAAGGAGCCCAAGGGCGATACTGCCCTGCTCTATATCAACGGCGGCAGCAACGGGGGCTCGCCACCGAGCTCTGCGGATATGATGCTCGGCATGATAGCCGTCAATACGAATACGGTGGTCGCGGAGCTCAAAATGGTCCCCAACCAGCCTTTGATTTTTCCGGGCGGCGGACCACGCTATGAGGATGCGATTATCGCTTATACATTCGATAAGTACCTGATGACGGCGGATGCTAATTGGCCGCTGCTGCTGCCGATGGTCAAGAGCGTGGTCCGCGCGATGGATACGATCCAGAACCATCTGGCGGGGCTGGACGCCGGCGCTCTGGACATAAAGAAGTTCGTTGTTGCCGGGGCGTCCAAGCGCGGCTGGACAACGTGGCTGACCGCGGCGGTGGATAAGCGCGTGATTGCGATTTGCCCCGCTGTTATAGACGTCCTGAATATGGCCGAGTCGATGAAGCATCACCACGCTGCCTACGGCTTCTGGGCGCCGGCCATCCACGATTATGACCAGAACAAGATATTCGACCGCCTCGATACCGACCGGGGCAAGACGCTTCGGGGCATTATCGACCCATACAGCTATCGGCAGCGCTACACGATGCCCAAGTTTCTCCTCAATTCGACGGGCGACCAATTCTTTTTACCGGACTCGGCCCAGTTCTATTTCCACGACCTGCCGGGCGAAAAGTACCTCCGCTATTTCCCCAATACCGGCCACGGCCTGGACTTGAGTGCGTTCGCGGCAGTCACTACCTTATATAAGTCCGTCCTGGCAGGAGCGCAGCGCCCGAAGTTCAACTGGTCGGTCCGCGCAGACGGCGCAATTGTGGTCAAAATGCAGACCGAGCCCAAGGACGTCAGGCTCTGGCAGGCGACGAACCCGGAAAAACGCGATTTCCGGCTCGATGTCTTAGGCCCGATGTGGCAGAGCTCGCCGCTGAGCCCCCAGGCCGATGGGACGTACCTCGGCAAGGTACCCGAGCCGGATAAAGGCTGGACGGCCTATTATGTCGAGCTGAATTTCGACGGCGGGGAGATCGGGCAATACAAGTTCACCACCGAGGTCCGCGTACTGCCGGACAGCCTGCCGTATGCGTATATGATGGGCCTGGATGACGATATCGACGTTGATTTTGCGGATATGGGCGTTATGTTTGCCCAATGGCTCAGCGATGGGCCCTCGGCAGATATCGCAACTCTCTGCGGCGATGGGATAGTCGATTGGCTCGATTACGCCTATCTCGCCGCCGAATGGCGCCGAAACACCCAGCACACTGCCCTGAAACTCAATTGACACGATTCCCAAAGCCCTGTGCCATATCACAGGGCTTTTTCTTTGCGCATTTCAAAGAATCCTACCTTCAGGTAGTCAACGCCCCTGCTATGCCTTGATCTGCTTGTCCCTCTGAGTAATCTCGTGGGAAACCCCTTGAGAAAAATTTAGCCCCCGGCACTGCTGGGGGTTCTCTTTCCCCGGATGTTTTTTCCCCGCCACCCCGTTTAGCCGTCGCCGGAACGGCGACGTTTGTTTAGCCCCGCCACCTGTGGGCGGGGCCTTTTCATGCCCGGTCCTTTGGGCCGGGGCCCCCACCCCATGATCTTACCTGCCTATAAGGCAGCGGTGGGCGTCACCCAAATCACCGGCCCCGCCCGGTGACATATTTAGCCCCGGCACCTGTGCCGGGGGCCCCTGCGAGAGGAATACCTTATATTTAGCCCCGGCACTTGTGCCGGGGACCCCTGCGAGAGGATCGCTTCTCCAGATATCTTTCCCTCAGCGGCCCTTACTTGCGTCAATAGGCTGGGTTATGGACTAACCAGTTTTCGGCTATTTGCTGTACCAGCCTGCCTGCCAGAGCCAGCATTCGGCCAAGTTCTTGAGGTCACCAAAATCTACTTTCTCGCTCTTGTCGAAATCCCGACCCTGACACCACTCCGGTTCCGAACAATCTTCAAGCCACGAGTCTGCCAGTTTTGCACAGTCCACAAAGTCGATCCTGCCGTTGTCGGTAACGTCAGCTACCTTACCCACCTGGATCAGGCCGATGGCTGTGTTGTTCTCTTCGTTCATCTCGACAATTTCATCGGACCTGTCAACGTCCACGCAGACTGAAACCTCCACATCGTTGAACTCCTCAGTGGCAATATCCCAGACGTGCCAAACGTCGTGGAATGTGTTCGGGCCCAGCTCAGTGATGCTGTAGCTCGCCAGTTCCGGCCCGCTCGGGGAGTCGCGACTGACCACAACCGCAACATTCTCAGCCGGTAGCGTACCTACATTGGCCACACGAGCCGTGA
>JAGMDR010000447.1 GCA_023128595.1 Planctomycetota bacterium
GAGATCACCGAGCCAAAAATACCCCAGGTAATCCAGCCGGCTGCTGCCAGACCTGCAACAGCAATGATTATCATAACCGAGCTGCCCAAGGTGCCAAAAAGCAGCGCCCGAAGCAGAGTCTTCTGGCTTGCGTCCTCTTTGCAGCGAACCATGAACACACCGATAATTGAAAGGACAATGCCCATGCCGGCTACAAGCATTGGGGCGAGAACTGCTTTCAAAACCTGGCCGGATGAGAGTGTCAAAGCGGCTCCAAGTGCTGCCGTCGCCAGGATCGAGCCGCAGTAGCTTTCATACAAGTCGGCCCCCATGCCAGCGACATCACCGACATTGTCACCCACGTTATCAGCAATTGTAGCCGGGTTTCTCGGGTCGTCTTCCGGAATACCGGCTTCGACCTTGCCAACAAGGTCTGCCCCAACATCTGCGGCCTTGGTGAAGATTCCACCGCCCACACGGGCGAAAAGTGCCTGCGTCGAAGCACCCATACCAAAGGTGATCATCGTGGTGGTGATTTCAACGAGTTTGTGATGCGGGTCCATTCCCTCCGGAACCAACTGCAATCCTAAAAATCGGATTCCTTCTTCCATGTTTTGGGTCGTGTAGACCAGCTTATCCAGGATCAAGTACCAAAGCGAGATATCCAGCAGGCCGAAGCCCACAACCACAAGGCCCATAACCGCACCCGACTGGAAAGCGACCTGCAGACCGCGATTCAGACTCTCACTGGCCCCTTGAGCGGTACGGGCCGAGGCATTTGTCGCAGTCTTCATACCAAGGAAACCACACAGGCCGCTGAAGAAACCGCCTGTTAGAAACGCAACGGGCACGAATGGGTTCTGAACGCCCACGTAAGCAAGGGCCGCCAGAATAATCAGAAGAATCAAGAATACCAACGCCACTACGCTATACTGTCTGTACAAATAAGCGTAGGCCCCTTCGCGAACGTGACGAGCAATGTCTATCATTTTCTCAGTGCCCTCAGAAGCCTGCATTACTCGCCTGTAGAAGAACAGCGCGAAGACCAGAGCCAACAGTGCGCCTCCGGGGGCAATCGCCCAACTCAGCGGTGTACTTGCAACCTCCGCCGCCTCGGATCCTTCGGCTGCCATTGCTGCGGCGCCGAGGGCAAATGTCGGCACCAAAGATGTAACGGCACTCTTGAGAATTGTCACTTCTTGTACTCCTTTCTACGTGTGATATTCAGCGTTGATCCGGACGTATTCGGCGGAGAGATCGCACCCGTAGCAGAAATCACTCTGCTTTCCCGCCCCTAAATCCACTGTGATCGTGTGCTCCGTTTGCGCAACAATTCTGCGGGCCTTTGTCACGTCAAATTTCCTCGGGGCACCATTCTTAAAAACGGTTATGTCCCCAAGTTTGCACAGAAGCTTCTCGGGCTTCAATTTTACACCGGCTGAACCGACGGCACAGATAATCCTGCCCCAATTTGGATCGGCGCCATTGACCGCACACTTGACCAGCGGGTAGTTGGCTATCGCCCGACACGCTCTTGCAGCATCAGCTTTTGTAGCGGCACCTTTGACCACCACCTTGAACATCCGCGTGGCCCCTTCGGCATCCAGAGCCATCTGTCTGGCCAAATCATCACACAAATCGTCCAAAACCTTGGCGAATCTCTTGTATCGCGGACATGGACTCACTATGGGACGATTGTTGGCCAAGCCGGATGCAAGAATCATCGCGGTATCATTAGTGCTTTGATGGCCATCAACAGTCAGTTTATTTAGTGAATTGCCGACAGCATGTTTCAATGCCTTGCCCAACAAGGCTTTGGTTATAGCTACATCGGTTGTGATAAACAGAAGTGTTGTCGCCATATTCGGCGCAATCATTCCGGCCCCTTTGACTGCACCTGCTATTGTGATTTTAGCCCCTGATATTCCGAGTCGGCGGACGGCTTGTTTAGGCCTTGTGTCGGTTGTCATTATCGCCTTTGCAAAATCCAGACCCGCTTCGGCAGAAGCTGAAAGTCTCTTCGCAGCTTTTGAAATACCTGCGGTAATTTTCTTGGTCGGCAACTGCTCTCCGATAATGCCGGTGGAGGCAACAAGAACATTTCGCATTGCGTATTGCGTCCCTTCGCTCTGCTCGAGGGCAGGATTGCGTATTGCGTTTTTTTGGTCATTGCGAGTCCGCCTTGGCGGACGAAGCAATCTCGTAGCCTGTACCTCGCTCAACGAATGAGCCGTTTTGCTGCACATTGTGATTGCGTTATCGATGCCCACTTTTCCGGTGCACGCATTGGCATTGCCGGAATTGACAAC
>JAGMDR010000448.1 GCA_023128595.1 Planctomycetota bacterium
ACCTGGCGTTTCTGACCGAACAGAATTTCAGTTACCTTCTGGGCATCGGCTCTCGGCGAAGCGATGAGGCCCTGGAGATTCTAAAGCGGCTCAATTATAGGCGGTGGCCTGCTATAAGGAACTGAACACGGTAGAGCAAGGTTTTCGCGATTTGAAGGATGTTATTGAGATGTGTCCGATGTATCACAAGACCGATGAGCGGATTGAGGCCCATATCTTTGTGGCCTCGTTGGCGTTGTTCCTCAAGCGGGTGCTGGAGCATCAACTGGCCTCGGAACTGCCGCAGATAAGTGCCACCGATGCCTTTTCGGCCATGAAGTCGGTGGGCATTGCGGAACTGGATTTCAACGGACAGAGCAGGCGTTTGGTCTCTGCCGGCGGCCGAGATGCCCGGCGTATTGCAGCGGCCTTAGGGATCAGGGATGTGGCCCCACCCGCCCCTGAGAAAAGCGGCCCAGAACACCCAAAAACACAGATGTAGTGACAAACTCAAAATCGAGTCCTTATTTTACAAGGACTTACGAACGCAAGTGACAAACATAAGCTAGCTCGCTCCATTCTTTCTCGTCGTAGGGTACATAGGCTTTGCCTTTTGCGTGCTCATCTGCTTTCAACAACATCAACGACGCAGCGAAAGCCAATGGTTGCGCAGCGGTCCAAAGCGGGCCAACTCAGCAAGAACTTTGCGGCGAAGTTGGATGGCTGGGGTCCACCGTCGGTGTACCAGTGGGAGCCTTCGGCCTTATAGAACGAACCGCCTCGGATGATGCAGAAGTGCGTGCGGGCATCGGCTCGCTCGCTTTCGGTCCATTCCCACGTGTTGCCGCACATATCATAGCAGCCAAAGGGAGAGCGTCCATTGGGGAAAGCCGTGACGGGGGTTGTTGTCCCGATTCGGCCTGCATTAGCGAATCCATCCCGCCAATCGTTGCCCCAGGGGTACTTGCGGCCATCTGCTCCCTGGGCTGCGTATTGCCATTCATATTCTGTTGGCAGACGCTTACCAGCCCAATTGGCGTACGCACGCGCATCGTCAAGATCGATGTAGACGACCGGATGGTCCTCTAATCCTTTGGGGACACGGCCGGTTACCCAATGCTTGAGGAAGTTCGCAGCCTCAGCGGGCTTGTGCCCAGTGGCTTCAAGGAAGTCCGCGAACTGTGCATTGGTTACCGGTTTGAGATCAATTGCAAAAGGGCCAAGGCGGACAGGTTTTTTGAAGGTAATGGTTTTGTTCAGGCCATTAGTTGGATTGGCAGGTAGTCTGCCGTCAACGAGGTGGTAAAAGCCGCACTCTCGGTTTCTGTAACTAATCTCCAGGTCTACTTCCACGGCCGGAATGAGGACCATATCTTCGGGGATTTCATCGGGCCCATACAGTTTTGTTGGCTTAGGCCCTTTGAGTGACTGTTGAGCAGAGTCTGTTCTGTCAACACGAACCGGTCCAGCATGCAGAGCCGCCTGGCGGGCAAGGGAATCCCGGAAGTCCGGGCCCAGTGCTTCGCGGATGCCGGCCACAAAGGCCGCGATACCGTACGGTGCAATCTTTCCCTCGAGTAAAACGTAATCACCCTGTATACTTCTGATTTCTCTGCCGGCTATGAGGTCATAGTAACGTTGTTCTTCGAGATGGGGGACTTTCAGGAGAGCACCCTCTACAATCTTCTTTGAGCGATTGACCAGCGTCCACAGTCGCAGGCTTTCACCTTCCCATAGGCTGGCATAGACATGGGCTTGTTGTGTTGCCACCAAAGGCTTCCATTGCTCGCCGCTGAACAGACTGCGATAACGTCGCTGAATGGGAAGCATGGAGCGCAGCATCGAACTGTTATGGCCGCTCCAGGGAACAGGCGTGCCGAAAACGTTTTCCCAGACCAGCATGCCGCTGCCATTCATCCAGGCGGTGTGCAGTTCTCCTGTGTGATCATGGTTCCAGCGTTTGATCTGATGCATCATGTGGCGACGCTCGAACCACTTGTTCCATAGGACACCTGGTACGTCGCTATCGTCAAACCACTGCGCCCAGGACATGTGATGATCGTGGATGCGCTGTGTGGGTAAGGTTAGCTCCGATTCGAGTACAACTCCCAGCCGGATGGTATCAAGCTTGGTTCGTATCTCAGCAAATCCTTCGTGCAGCGTGTCGAGAAAGATGCCATCGGCTTGGACAGACTGGATCAGCTCTACCAGGGCATCGGCATCAGGTTTTCCCTCAGGACGGGTTCCGGTATCCCATGGGTTGTAGTCGATAAAGACTTTCACTCCGTGATCGTGCAGTTGACGGCACAGTTCTCTGAGGCCTGGCAAACCGCCGGGCGTATCGCGGTAGAAATCGAATTGATTGCGGTTATCGAAGCCGATTCGAGGATAAGCATGCCAGAGAACAACGGCGTCATAGCCGCTAAACCTTTGCAGCCCCTCAGCGACAAATGCATCCACAGTGAAACGGCGATTGGCAGGATCATAAAATTGCTTGTCGCACATCATGACAAAGCAGCAACAGTAGCAGGAGGGTACCCAGGCAAAATCGGGTCGTCGATAAAGCGTGTCGTCATAGGCAAGCCGTTTTCTCATTCGCTCCCGTTCTACCTGTAGCGCCTCACGCCAGGCGGGCCATTGCGTCGGATTGGACGGAGCTGGAACTAAAGGCTTGACTTCGATCTTCAGGGTCTTGTCGGCCTCGGTGGTTGTAGCAGCCTGTGATACGGTACGCATGTCCAATGATTCGCCGTTCCCAGGCACAGTGGAACCGAGAACAACCACCAGCAATACCATTGTCGAACTCGTGCACCGAAAGCCCATTCTCAATCCCCTCACAGTATGATATCTAACATTCCTATATGCCTTAATCCCATATTTCCCCACGGCATTTACGTGGACATAATCATACTCCAAGTTCAACTTGCATCCATGAAGGCTGGAGGATAACATAAATACATGATTTGGCAAGGTTTAGTTCCGAGGCCTGCCGGATCGCACGAGCAAATGTACCCTACGGGAGTACTTGAAGAAGGTTTAGACGAACAAAGGAGCGCTCGGCTTGAGCCTATCAGGAGAAACGCAATGGGAAATATGACAATTTCGAAGGTAAGGTCGAGTCACAGAATCATTTCGTTAGAAGCAATGGTAATCGCCCTTCTCTTCTTCATCGGCAGCGCTGTCAATGGAATGGATTTCGAACATGTGGTCATTGATGAAAACATTGGCGGTAGGACCGCGATCGGTGATATCGACGGTGATGGCTTCAACGACATCGTCGTTCATACCTGGTCGAGCGACAGAGGCAAACAGAACGACGGAAAGATCGGCTGGTACAAATATCCCAATTGGCGGCGGTACAGCATTGTCGACAGCGGCCATATCTTCGGTGACGGCGTGCTTGTTGTCGATCTGGACAAAGACGGTGACAACGATGTCGTCACGGCCAAAGGCAGCGACAATGAGGCCAGCGTATTCTGGTATGAGAACCCAGGCGGCAAAGCTACTTCAGGCTGGAAAGAACACAAACTGGCCACTGTCGAAAGAGGCAGTGAAGTCAAAGATGTTGAAGTGCACGACATGGATCACGACGGCAAGCCCGATGTGGTTGTCCGTACAAAGCACAAATTCGCCGTCTATTTCCAGGAGTCACCCGATTCCTGGATCGAAGTAAAAACCGACAATGCCGAACGCGAAGGGATGACAATCGGCGATGTCGACGGAGACGGTGACTACGACGTGGTGATGAATGGGTTCTGGCTGGAGAATCCCCGGCGCCCTCGCAGAGACACCTGGAAGCGACATGATATCGACCCGACGTGGTACAAGGACATTACGGGCGGCTGGCAGGATCACAGCGTCATGGCCGATGTCAAAGATTTGAATAATGACGGCAAAG
>JAGMDR010000449.1 GCA_023128595.1 Planctomycetota bacterium
GCCTATACTTTGGCAGCCTGGCACGTCCACAGCGATTGGCTTGGCGACATATGCATGACATCCGGCATCCACCGCCGCCGCGGCCTGCTCCGGATGGAAATAAGGCGGGCTCTCAATCGCTACCGCGTCCACCTTGTCAAGGAGCTTACGGTAACCTGACAGGCCGCTATAACGGCGGGACTGTCCCAAGCCGAATTTGCCGCCGAGATTATCGACCCTGTCCCGGAAATAATCTGAGGCGGCAACAATATTGTATCCGCCATGCTCTTTAAATAGACCGGTTATCCACGTCCCCCGACCGCCGCAGCCGATTATCCCTAAATCAACCTTTGAATTGGCATCGTAGCCGCGGACAAGGTGAGGCTTGACCACCGTAAACGACAGGGCAGTCGCACCGGCCCCCGCGATGAAACGACGACGAGTAATCCGCTCACTATTCTTAGTTGCAACTGATGTTTTTTGTTTTTCCGACATTTCGTAATCCTCCTTGTGCTCGTATGCACTTTTGAGTTATCTTTCGAGTCTCCATCCCGATACAGCAGGGCAGTTCTGTCACATTGTAACCAACAGGAGCGGATATGCAATTGTAATATGGTATTATGATGTTCCAAGTTCCTTGAGGAGCCGCACCGCTGCTTTGACCATCATTTCGCCACCTCCGGGGGCAATCCGCGAGTTGACCGTCTCATAACTGCCTTCGGCAAACGCCTTTTTGGTAGGGATGTAGCCGGGCGCATCCTGGCACAATTCGATTACCAGCGTGGTCTGGAAGGGACTGGCACGCTTGATTGCAAGCCCTATGTCAACAAAGACCTCGCCGGGCAGACCAACCACAGCCACGTCACGGCTCAGCCGAAAAACCTGGACCTCGAGGGGAATCGTCTCGGCACCACGCATCTCTATCGCCAGAATTTTGTAAGCCTCAACCTGTTCGAGGAAGGATAGCTCCCTTGTGCCCACTTTCTTGATGTTCTCGCGGGCCCAGCCGAGCTTGTCAGGCCCGTAACGTTGAAGCGGCGCATGGACAATCTCACTTCGCACTGCGAGCGTAGGTTCGGTAATAGCCTTTAGATCGGGTATCTTTGCCTTGACTGTGCCGGCGAGTGTGCGACCGATATGATCCGTTTTGAGTCGTTCCCTCTTGGTGACATCAATATGGTTGATGTCGCCACACGTACCCGTTCCGAAAAACAGCACAAAGTTGTGCCCGAATGTCTCGCGGAGCGACTGTTCCACGTAGAAAGGATAGTCGGCTGCGTATTTGGTTCCGCCGACGGTATCAAGGTGCAGCGCAAAGTTCACAAGTGCCGCCGCGGTACCGGCGCCGTTTGCCTCGCGGACCAACACAATCCCGACCTCTGGGTCGATTGGGCCGGCGACCCGTACGATGTCAGGGTTCAAGATGCCTGGATTGAACCGCACGGTCCCGTCTTTCATGTGGAACCGGCGATTGAATGACAGACCGCGCTGGTCAGCGACGCCAGCCTCAAGACGAACGGGCTTGGCCGCCGCGTCGGCTTGCGCGATGACCTTTACGATTTTGGCGACGAGTTCGGACGGGTAGTCTACCTTCTCATACGGATCACTACCGTGCTTAGCCACTGCGACATCGTGGAAGTGCTTTCTTAGAGCACCAAAGTAGAGCGGTCCTGTGTGCGTATGCGTGGCGGCAATCAGGATGTTTTCGGGTGGAATGCCGGTCTTTTCGGCAGCTTGTCTGCGAGCACGTGACGAGACGTCGAGCGACAGGCCGATGATGTCGCAGAAAACCAGTGCAGCGCGCTCGTCGCCCTGGCGAAGAACGACTGCCTTAGCGTTCAGCGGGTTCAGTGTGCCTGTGCTCAGCCGCTCACGAAAGTACCCGCTCATACGGTAGTCGACCGGCGGAGTGATGTCGATGACTGCGGTGCCCGCGGTCAGCTTGGTAGCGCCGGTTACAGGCACTACCTGGCAGAGAAGCGCCGCAGCCGCTGTCATAACGGCTGCCGTCGTTGAGATGTCTGGGGCTTTCATTATCATCTCCCAGCTTTGAAGTTAATGAGTTCTGCAAAATTGCAGGTTAGGCATATATTATTTAAGTCCGCCGTCGGCGGATTGATTTTCTTAAATAATCGCTTAATTATTTGTTAAAGAACAACTTACTGTTTAACGAGAAAAAATCAAAAAATGATTTTTTCTTGTCAAAGTATGCCTAACCTGCAATTTTGCAGAAGCCTTTGAAGTTACGAAAATGCATGCAGCCATCCGGCTGCACCGTTTCCACGTGGCCGAACAGGTAAAAACGACCAGGCCCCACCGTCCCCGGCACGAATTCGAACACAGCCGTGTAGGAGCGGTCATCCACGCCTATTGTGATCTGACCTGCCGGCGCCTGGTAGGACCAGTCGAACCGGATATGATACCACCGGTCGGGCTCGAAGGCCGGACCGATGTTGAATATCTTGGTTGCGCGTCCCTGGAAATGCGAGCCGTAGTTCCAGACCACGCATCTGGGCCTGTCGCCGAGTCTGGCAAGTTCGATGCGGGACCAGGGCTCCTCGCGGATGGCCTGGCGGTCGGAGCGATCAGCCACCCAGGTCATTATCTCCATAAAGTGCTTTCCGCCACCCTTGGGGGCGAGGTAGCCGGTGTCGAACTTGACGTCGAACGCGACAGCGCCAGCGTTGACATGGTCCTCGCCCAGATATGTGGCCGTACCGTTGTGCTGACCAAGCGTTCAGATACCGGCGCCTTGCCAGATCTTCTTCGGCTTCCGCGTGTTCCATACTCTGTCCACCCACCGGACGTAATGACCTTGGCGAACCAGAGGCCATTGCTGGTCCACCACGGCGACAGGATTGGCCGGAGGGGCTGTGTTTTTCTGCCTGGTCAACTCTTCTAAAAACCGTCGGGCTTTCTTTGCCTCAGCCAGTGTTTGTTCCAGGTTTCCTTGCTGGAGGCACTCTACAATCAGCGGGCCACGCGTGAAGCCCCCTTTCTTGAGGCGCGCGAGAACCGCTGGGAAATCGACTTGGCCTGTCCCTGGCGTCACTGACACATTCTTGGGATGCTTGTAATCTTTAACGCACATGCCGACCACCAGACCGTCCACGGTGGCAGCATCGGCGACGGGGTCGAGTTCGGCGTTGGAGTAGTAGAGGATGTTGCCCGGGTCATACCATATCCGGAAGTTCTTGTGGCCGACCATTTCGACGGTTTTGCGGCACTGAGGCCCGGTCGCGTTGAGTCCGCCGTGCGGCTTAATGCTAATGCCAATACCTTTGTCGGCGGCGTAGTCACAGCATTCGGCGATGGCCTTGTAATACGCCTCGTAGAGCTTCTGATTGCCGGTTCCGCCCATCAGCAGATTTCTCGCACCGCACGCGGCGCAGTTGTCGATGAGTTTCTTGAGGCCCTTGATACCTGCTTCGAGTGACTTGGCGACGGGGATGTCGCCGCCATATACTGACAGGACAGCCAAGCCGCGTTTTTTCACCTCTTCGCCGACCTGCTCAGCCTCTTCGAGAGTTGTGCGTACGGAAATTACGAGCCGTGTCTCGGACTTTGTAGTCATCAGGCCCACGTACTTGAAGCCGGGCTCAGCAATGGCGTCGAGCGCCACGCGGTAATCGTGCTGGTCCAATGGCCGCGTATAGCAGCCGATCTGCCACCGGTCGTCCGCAGTGGGTTCCCTTTTGGGCGCCGCGGATGAAGACGCGGCATAGGAGGCTAGAAAACCTGTCGCACCGAGTTTCAGAGCACTGCCCAGAAAACCCCGACGAGATTGTCGATCAAACGAGTTCATTTCTGTTTTCCCCTTTCCGCCAGACGTAAGGCGGACTACAAACAAGTTTCCAAAGAGGACGATCCCTCTT
>JAGMDR010000045.1 GCA_023128595.1 Planctomycetota bacterium
CATATCACCCCGTGAACGGTTACTTTTCAATTTGCTTGTGAAGAGCTGCTGGTATGAAATTAGTACAGGCCATTGTAGCGTTTCTCGTTTTGTCACTGTATGCAGGCACGGGATGTCAACCGACCATAAGGAAGATTTCCAAAGAGAAATTGAAGGGTATTGATGAGGCCGTCAATGAGGAAATCGAGAAAGGCAGCTTCCCCGGCGCGGTGGTTCTGGTGGCCCAGGCGGATGAGATTCTTTACCGGCAAGCCTTCGGCCACAAACTAATAACACCTCGCACCGAAGCAATGAGCAAAAACACCGTTTTTGACATAGCCTCGCTGACCAAGCCGGTCGCAACGGCCCCGTCGATAATGATTCTCAGAGACCGCGGAAAGTTACGATTGAGCGACTATGCGGGCAAGTATCTTCCTGCTTTCGCCTGTGAGGGCAAAGAAAAGGTGCAAATTGAGCATCTTTTGACGCATACCTCCGGCCTGCCGGCGTATATGAGCGCAAGCGAATTGAAAGGACAATTCGGAAGTCCCTGCCCCGACAAAGTCATTGACAAGATATGCAGCCTAAAGGCTTTGAGTGAACCGGGCGAGGAATTTCGGTACAGTTGCTTAGGCTATATGACGCTGGCGAAGATTGCCGAAGTAGTCAGCGGCAGAGAGATCGATGAATTCGCGACGGAGAACATCTTTGAGCCGTTAGGGATGGAACACACTACGTACAACCCGCCGGAATCGTGGAGCAAAAATACAGCCGCCACCCAGATTGTGGAGGGCCGGCCGCTTCGAGGTGTTGTGCACGATCCTCTGGCCAGGCTGATGGGCGGAATAACCGGCAACGCGGGAGTTTTTTCGACGGCACGTGATCTGTCAATCTACTGCCAAATGCTCTTGAACGGCGGCAAGTGGAAAGGCAGAACGATCCTCAGTCCCGAATCCGTTGGCCTGCTGACGAAAGTTGTCTCGCACGGGCGGGCCTGCGGCTTCGATGTTAACTCGAGCTACTCCTGGATCAAGGGTTCTTTCGCTCCCCAGGAAGCGTTTTGCCATAGCGGTTATACGGGGACGTCCATTGTCTGTGACCCGGCGAGCAAGGTCTATGTTATCATTCTCACCAACAGAACTCACCCTGACGATACGGGAACTTCGAGACCGGTTCGCACAAAAGTTGCGGATATCGTTTTTCAAGAGCTTGGAGAAGGCAGATGAGATAGGCCGGGTCAAAAGGACCCGTTTGGGTTAATTCGCGTAGCAGAGGAACTAATAAGCCTGGATTTTCTTGATTGCCTGGTCGGCTTCGGTGCGTACTTTTTCGTCCGAGTCTTCGGCCCTTGCCTTTTCCAGCGCGGGGACAACCTTCCTATTCTTCACCTTGCCGAGCGATTCGGCGACTTGCCTGCGCAATTCGGGATCGGGATCTTTGAGCAGAATCTCTTCGAGGGCCTTTCTGACGTTATCATCAAACGAGTAGCCCGCCAGCTCGGCGATTGCCTTGATTCGCCTGGCTTTGTCGCCGATTTTAAGCGTCTTTAGCAGTTCGCTTTTCTTGTTGCGCAGCCTGGCAAACAACTTGGCGTTATTCGCGTTGTAGCTCGGCTTGTATTCGTAGCGTTTGGGCTCTACAACGACTCGCCTCCTCGTGATAACGCGCGGGGCTCGGACTATGACCGGCGGGGCCGCCCATACGGGCCAGCAGTCGTCAATCCAGATGCTCATTCCGGAAGAACGCGAAGGCCACCCCCAGAAAGAGCTGCGGAATCGTCCCCCGTCCATCCAGCGGTATCGGTCATGGTCCAGCCATCTGTAGTAGCCGCTGTGCAATCCGTAAT
This sequence comes from Planctomycetota bacterium, assembly GCA_023128595.1. GTDB lineage: Bacteria > Planctomycetota > Phycisphaerae > Sedimentisphaerales > Anaerobacaceae > DAOVRL01. The sequence continues at coordinate 1,826 of JAGMDR010000045.1, forward strand.
ACGGGAAATGGCCGCGGTGAAGAATTGAACGGCCGTGGCCGATAGAGGTGCCGAAGCCTATGTAGAAGCGACTGCGTGCCGAGGCTGTACGGGGCGAGAGGACCAGAAGGGACACCAGACCCGCAGCAATCAAAATGACTCTTAGCACTTTCATTTTCTTCCCCATAAAATCAGTTTCCCGCAATTACAGTTTTCTTGCCCGGCTATACTTAATAGTCGGACAATTGCTGGTTTGTTCTATAAACATCTTAGCACATTCGCGGATTTTTGTCAACAGCCTCACCAAAATTTGCTGAAAAAACCTCCCGATAAGTGCATTTTCAGGGTAAGCTTGATATAATAGCAAGAACGAATTTCGGCGACGTGGTGAGCATGTGCAGATGGCAAATATCGGTCAAACCATGATTATGATTCGCCTTTACGAAAATCAACAGATGTTAGACTATTTTGAAAGGGACGGAAACTATGAGAAGTAAGCAGCATTTGACTCTCTCCTTGGCTTTGATGGCAGCTTTTTTCGCAGGCTGTAAAACAACGGACGAAGTCGTATGCTCCCCGAAAGCAACCACGCCAATTACAGACCTGAAATTATGCGACATCAACCTGGATTCAGTCACAATCCCGTTCCAGGTTGAGGTTGAGGTTGATAATTCTTCTCCGGTCGCCCGGGACATAAAGAAAAAAGTTGAGAAAACCCCCACTCCGGATGTCATCTTTGTCCCTACCCCGCAGGACGTGGTGGACAAGATGCTGGAGCTGGCAAAGGTCGAAAAGGACGATTTGATTTATGACTTAGGCTGCGGGGACGGCAGAATCGTTGTGACGGCGGCCAACAGGTACGGTTGCACGGCCATAGGTTATGACATAGACCCCGAACGTGTCAAAGAGTCGCTCGATAACGTCAAAAACAACAACGTTGGACACCTGGTTACAATTGAGCAGAAGGACATATTCACACTCGACCTCAGCAAGGCAAACGTAATCACTCTCTACCTGCTTCCAAGTCTGAACGTCAAGCTGATCCCGCAGTTGGAGAAGCTCCGGCCCGGCTCGCGCATTGTCTCGCACGACTTTCGGATGAAAGGAGTAAAGCCGGACAAAGTCTTAAAGCTAAACTCCAGTGAAGACAACGTCGAACACAAGATCTATTTGTGGACCTCGCCACTCAAGAAGAGGGTAAGGAAAAAGGAGCCGGCTACCGTCGAGAATAGCCTGTTCGACGACCGTGACCAACAAGAAACGCCTGGTGTTTATGGTCGCTGATCGTCAAACCCGTAGGGTTTCAGCGGGAAGTCCGCTTCTGGCCGGTGTTTTTGCGGGCTTTGCTTTTCGGCTTTCTTTGGGCTGCGCGGGCATCCTGCTCGGCCATAAACTTTTTCAGGGCCTGCGGTGAATTGTGGTTGCTCAGGGCCTCGAATGCGGGGTCGCCCGTGCGTTGCATCCACTGGAGCAATTCGCTGCGCATCTTTTCGATTTCTTTGCGGTATTTGGGGTCGTCGATGAGGTTATGCAATGCGTCCGGGTCCTTCTCAAAGTCGTAGAACTCCTCGACAACACGATACTGGAAGAGCTTGACCCGCGCAGCGATCGCCGAATCGTTCCGCGCGGCGGCCTGCATAGCCTTGAACGTCAGGCCGGACTGCGATTCATTCTTGAAGATGCGCTGCCCATCCGACCAGGGGTTGAAGATGTAGCCGTAGCGGTGGTTCTGTACGGTGCGCATTGGGAAGCGTTTTCTTGCTGAGGTCTGATGGAACTGGGTGAAGACCTTGTCGCGTCCGGCCTGCTGTCGCCCGAAAAACGCCGGCAGAAATGAAAAGCCATCCATACCTTCGGGCCCAGCCAATCCGGCGGCCTCAAGCGCGGTGGGCATAAAGTCGATGCCGGAGATCAAGTGCCGCTTGTCCACGGTGCCCGGCTTGATCTTGCCGGGCCAGGTGGCTATCCACGGCGTGCGCGTGCTGTGCAGGTAGCAGTTGGTTTTGGCAAACGGAAGGGGCATACCGTGGTCCGAGAGAAACATTGTGAGAGTGTTTTGTGCCTGGCCCGATTCTCGCAGGGCCTGTAAAACCGCTCCAACGGTGTCGTCGCAGCGGCGGACCGAACTGTAATACTGGGCGATTTCCTTGCGAACAGCGGGTATATCGGGGAGGAAGCCGGGGACGTCAATTTCGTCGGCTTTGTACACACGCGAGGGGACCGAAGCATTTTTGAACCTGTTTGCCTCCTGAGCACTGCCGTGGAACGGCCGGTGCGGGTCGTGCGAATTGGCCATTAGGAAGAACGGCCGGCGCTTGCTTGCGGCCTGCCGGAAGAAATCTTTGGCAAATTTATAGTAAAGCTTCGGATTGCGTCCGTGACCCAGCTCTCCGACATCTCTGGCCATGTCCCATTTGAATTTCTCCTTGGGCGCAAGGTGAGCGACTTTGCCGAGGATGCCGTTGAGGTAGCCGCCCAGGTGAAGCTGCTCTTGGAGGGTGGGCACGCTGGTATCAATAGGCCCAAAGCCCTCGGCACCATTGCGGTGGGGATACCGGCCGGTCATCAGGACCGAGCGGCAGGGCTGGCAGACCGCTATGGTAATATGTGCATACATCAAGCGCATCCCCTCGGAGGCCAGCTTGTCGATGTTCGGCGTGATCTCGGGGGTGGACCCGCCGAAACAGCCCACCGAATCGCAGTTCATATCATCCGCAGTTATTAGCAGAATGTTCGGTTGTTTTCTCTTTCTGTCAGATGCCGATATCGGGAGCCGACCGGATGCCAGCAGCGCGGCGCCCAGGCCCACTGTCTTTAGGAACCGCCGACGTGTGGTATAAATTGTGCTCATTTTGTCCTTGACCATTTCCATATCTTAAAGAGATTGTTTTTCAAACCGCCGAGACGAGACAACGCTTACTGTTGAGCGAGGCGTTATCTTGCAGCGTCGGCTACTTTTGTTTCCCGCAGCACTTGCACACCACAAAGGACCGGCGCGACGCTAATCGACGAGATGTTTTCATCCTTCGGAACCATCTCGATTTGAAGGTCGCCAGTGACGGCAACGCCTGCGAATTGGCGGACGACGGCCTTACCACTGCCTGCGGCCTCTTTGGCAACGTCGAAGCCGCTGAGTACCGCCTTGCCCTGGAGCTTGACGTCGAATACCCGCTTGCCTGCCTCGGCGTTGTCGAAGTCGGCGAAATACAATCTGACGGTATATTCGGCGGGTTTATCATCTTTGGACAGGAGCGGGACGACACAGCGTTTGAGCCCGCGGGCACAGGATGTAAAGACCCACGGCGTGTCGGTTCCTGCAACGGGCGTAGCCTCACTACTGCGGTGGTGGTAGCCTCCGTTCTCAAGGAATTCGGTTCTAATCTGGAACAAAAAGCCCATTGATGCACGGTCACCGGGTAATCCGGGTCGGGGATAGCTAAACCACAATGTTCCGGCCGGGTCGCGTCTATCGCCGGGAGCGCCGAGATTAAGCGCCAGGTGCTCAACGGGGGTGTTACGACCGCCGGTACTGTAGATTGCCCAGCGCAGGTGGTCCGGGCGAGGCTCGAGGGCTACTGAACAGATTATCGGGAACAGGCAAATGCAGCCGGCGCTCGCTTCGGGCATTAGCGCCAGGCCGTCGGCTGGAATGGCGTTAATCCAGCATCCGAGGCGGTGGGCAGCGAAATGGCGTATGCCGCTGTCGTCGCGCAGGTCATAGTAGCTTGTGTAGCCGGATCGCAAAAAGAGCATCTGCGGACAGGCTGAGATTGCGCCGCAATGGTGGCCGGGGCGGAGGAACTTCCACACCGTCTGCTCGCCGGTGAGCGGATGTGGGCGTGTCTTTTCCCGGCCGGTCTTGAGGTCGAAGCCCCAGGGCTCGGCGATGACCGTGTCGCCGACGATTACCGGGCGGTGGCGGTAGTTTGCGTTTTTGGCCCAGAGTACGCTGCCGGTTTTGGCTGAAAGGGCCACGAGCCGACGACGCGAGAACTCGCCCGAAAGGAACTGCCTCCAATAATGGCCGTTTGCGTTGGCCCCGCACAGGATGATGACCCCGTCTCGATACATCGCAGAAAGCTCGCCGCCGCCTATGCCGATCTTGCTGCAGTCGGTCACGTCAACGGGCTTTCCCCAGACCTTGCCGCCGGTCCGGGCATCGAGAGCAACGGCAAGGCGCGCATCGATTTTCTTCTGTGCGGCCTCAGCTTTTTTCGCCTCTTCGGGGCTTAGATTCTTCAGACGCGATTTGTCCTGCCGGAGCAATTCCTCTCGCTGCTGCGACGTGATCGAACTATCGATGAAAAAGACCCACCCGTCTCCGATGGCGATAGTCAGGTTGACGATATTCTTGCCCGGATGATTCCAAAGGGTCCTGTTGTCGGCCGTATCAATAGCAAACACCGAATCTGAGACGCCCGTCTGCGTCATCGAGCTGCCGTAGAGGATACCGTCAACGTAGGCGAGGTATCCCCACTTGGCCGAGCTGCCCTCGGGGGCCGCAGGCATATCGTAAGTGGCGAGAGTTTTGCCGGTTTCGGCGTCAAGTCGAAGACAGTCGTCGCCGACTGCGATAAAGAAGCTGTCTTCGGAGGCGGCGAGGTTACCGCACTCACTTTTCTTGAGCCGGGTGCGCATCGCGCCGGGGATCTTCCGCTCCCAGAGCAGGCCGCCGTTATACGAATCGTATGCCATTGCGATGTTCTCGCCTTGTATGAAGAGGCGTCCGTTGACCGCCAGAGGCGCCGCGGCGGCATTGTGACGATTGACCATCAGGGAAGGCCCGGGCTCGCCGAACCACAGCAGGCCCAGCGGCCCGCTGACGATTCGGTCGTCGCTGCAGGCGGTGTTGCCCGGCTCGGCGTATTGATGCGTCCATTTACCGGCTCCCGGCAGCGGTCCGCGTTTGACCGTCGCCCAGAAGCCGTTGGTGCGACTGATTTTGGACCGCCCCAATTGAAGCTGCCTGAGCCATTGGTCAAGCTTCTCGGGATACAAGCCGGCAGATTTTCCGGGCGCGTCGGCCGGCATGCCGAGGCAAATGGCACCGCCACAAGGTTTCAGGTGCCGCACAATTTCGGCCGGGACGCCGGGGATCTGCCCACTCAGCAGCAGACTGTCGGAGACAATCAGGTTGGCAAAGTAGTTCGAGTAGGGCAGGTTCGAGAGCTCACCCTGATCGACGATGACGCGCTCGCCGTAGAGGCCGGCCGCATTGAGGGCCTGCCTTGCCGCGCGGACTTTTTCGGGGTCGGGCTCAACTGCGATGATTCGCAGGTCGGTTCGTTTGGCCAGCTCCCAGGCGAGGCGCCCGCGCTCGGCACCGAGAACGAGGCAATAACCTTTGGTAACGCCGGTTTCCATAACAATTGCTTCGGCGGCGGCCTGGTAAACCGCAGTCAGCTCGTCCTGGGGATAAGGACTGGCTGCCGGAGGATCGGACGGCCCGGACGCCCGGCCTTTGGATTTTGCCGCGCGCTGTGAGGCAAAGCAATAAACCCTGCCGGTATCGGTGCTAACGTAGAGTCGGCCGTCGGCAACTGCCAGGCCGCGGGCTTTGCCATCGACTTTTGCGTCCCAGGTGGCCTCGCCGGAGTCTCGGGCAAAGGCGTTGACCTGTCCCGGGCCGCCGGCAAAGACAAGGTTCTTGCACAGTATCAGCTCTGCATCGCACCGGCTGGGCACGCGCCACTTGATAACCGGGTCGATATTCTCTCTGTGAAGCTGCTTTAGCTCATCTTCAACGGCGGTTAATTGCTGCCTGCGTTTTTTGAGGTCCTCGCCTCTTGCCCTTCTGACGCTGCTTCGCAGTCCCTTTATCTTGTACTCAAGAGAATTCCGTCGGACGCTGGCCTTGGCGTACTTGACGCGGTCCATAGCGACGATCTCGCTGCCGGTCGCCATATAAGCCATATCGCCTACAACGGCGAGGCGCCTGCCGGGGAACCAGCCGAAGCCCACCCTGCCGGTCTTCTGGTTGAGGGCCAGGAGGTGGTACTGCGTGCCGGTATATATCTGGTTATCGGCGAGCAGCGCGTATGTGCCGCCGACCATGCCCCCGGCTTGTTCGCCTCTCCAGCCGTAGTTGCTTCTAAAAACCACCCGCCCTGTTGTGCGGTCGAATCCGACGGGCAATGCTCTGCCGGACGGTATGAAAAGTTGTGTGCCGGCGGCTAACAGGTATCCCTGCGGCGAGAGCTCGTTGCGATGCGCATCTTGTTCACTGATGCTGTCGTTTTTCCATATAACGGTTCCATCATCCGTCCGAGCGGCGCAGATGTAAACGTTTTCATGTGGAAAGATTCCCCCGGTGAAATACGCGATGTCTTCGTCCACGAGCACGTTGGTTCGGACAGGCCAACGTGAAATCATCTTTCCGCTGCCCAGGAGCCGTTCGTTATTCGGCCCCGGACGCACCTTCCAGATCAGTTGTCCGTCTTCGGCCTTTAGACAATAGACGAAGCCGTCATCGGAGCCGACAAAGAGTCGGTCTTTGTAGAGTGTCGGCGCCAGGCGGACGGGCCCGCCGGTAAAAAAGGACCACCGCTCGCCGCCGGTGACGGCGTCAAGGGCATAGACCTTATGGTCGGATGAAGAACCAAAATAGACAATGCCGCCGGCCACTGCGACCTGGAAAGCATCGTCGAAGATTACACGATGGCGCTGGTAGAACCCCTCCCTCGCGCGCTTTGCCGGTCCCGACCAGGCCGGGCGCGGAGGATGAGCGGGGGCGTAAACCCATCGCAGGCTAAGCGGGGGCGCCAGCGACTCGGACGTGCTGCCCGTGCGGGCATTGTCGTGGCGATAGGTCGGCCAGTCCGCCCCTCTTGACGAGACGCCGACAAAAAACACACCGGCCAAAACCAACAGCTTTAATGGAAAAGATTTCAGACTTGTCATCGAACGTACTCCTAAATAAATCAAAAAACGATTTTTTCTTTTCTAAGCAGGCTTAACCTGCAATTTTGCAGAAGCCTTTTAACTTCATCAGAACAACGCTGCGTGACGGCAACATACAGCCACCCGGAAGCTCATCACAGCGCCGACCCTGAGAACAAACTATACAGGATTATACCTCGATTGCAAGAATATTGCGACGCGGATGACCGGCACCCGTGACGGCCGGTTTGGAAGAAACCGATTTCAAAGTCCCGCTTGAAGTGGCACGGGCATCCTGCCCGTGTTTTCCAAATCATCGGCAGGATGCCGATGCCACTATCGTCCGCCCGACGTTATCTAAGCCTGCAGAGCCTTGAAGATGCAGCTAAGGGCGATATACACGCAGCACACAGCATTTGCGCGGGGGCAGCTCAAAGGCAATGCGGGTCCTGTGAGCCTTGACCACGAGCGGCCGCCCATCTGTCGGCGGTTGTCCCTTTCGCACAGCAGGCTCTATTGTAAATCTGTAGCTGCCGGGTTTTAGCAAATAAAGCTCGGCCGACATTTCTCGAGCGTCCGCGCCGAAGTGGAAAAGCTCCGCGGTGAGGCGGTCGGCCCCGGACTCGGTGACAAGCGCGGCAATGTTGCGGGGCGGCGTCAGCCAGCGGACCGCATTTAGCGGAAGATAGCCGGCGTCACCGGGGTCACCGGTCACCGTCGAATACAGCAGCGAGGTATCCGGGGCGTAGATAGGCGTCTTGCCCTCAGGTGCAAGTCCATCCCGCCCGAACAGACTCGGAAATCGCAGCACCCGGTCGGTGTAGCGGACTTCGCTGGTATAGCCCTCGAAATTGATGCGCAGGGCCTCGGCGTTCCTGCGAAGAGCGGCAGTGAGCAGGTCCAAATCTCCGCGCTGCCGAAACCGCATGTAAGGCGACCTTTCCCTCGCGAGAAGCTCGTCGAACTCGGTGCTGCCCGTAAGAAGCCTGTACTTGGCAACAACGCTCGCCAGGCCGCCGAGCTTCGAGGCGCACCAGGCCTCAGAGCCCGGTGCCGGGGGCTTCTTGGGCGGCGCACTGAGGTATTTGAGCCGTATCCCGGCCATGGACCGAATTGGCTCGATGTACTCGGCCCGGCCGGTCATGTGATAAGTCAGCAGCAGCGTGTGAGTCATCAGGCTCATCGCGCTGGGGAAAAGATAGAGAGTATATTCGCCGTGATTTCTGGGGTCCCACCAATTCGGCCCAAGGCCGCCGATGCCTCCGTCGGGCCAGTGGATCGCCGTGGGGATTACGCCAGCGGGCTTGCCGCGCTCGGCCCTGGCGGCGGCATCGACCCAGGTATCCATCCAGGCCGAGAAAAGGCGGGTCAATCCCTTGTTACCCGTCCGCTGCCAGTAAAGCAGGGCCGGCTGAACAGCTCGGGGGTGGTACACCGTGTCGCAGGCGCGGCTCGGATTGGTGTCGAGCCTCTCGGCGGTGAAATAGGTGCTCTTGAACTGCAGGAAGCCGCGCTCGTTTCGGGCGGTCCAGAGTTTCTCCATCAGCTCGGCCAGGCGAAGTGCACGCCTGCGCCAGAGGTCGTTATCGGGGTCAAGGTGCATCATCGGTGTAATGACATCGGCCGAATCCTCGGCGGTGTGCTCCACGTCGGACATTCGAGTCGTGTAACCGGGTTTCATGTGCGGCTGGGCCAGCAGGGCTTCGGAAAAGCGTCCCTGTGCTGCGGTTATTTTGGGGCTTTCAAAGCCAATGAGCACGGGCACCCACCATCGCCACATCTCGCAATCATCGCCCCAGCCGCCGCCATACTCGCCGTTGTCCTGCATGCGGTTGTCAATCCACCACTCGATTACATCGGCCAGCCGTTCAAGACCTTCCCGCTGATAGACGGCCCATTGAGGCGCGCCGGCAGCAGCTTCGTAGTGTTTGTAAGGCCCGGTGGGATCGCCGAGATACATCCGGGCAATCCCGTTCTGCGGGAAGGCCTTGGCGTACTTCTCAAAAAAGCCCCGCGCCTTGGCAAAGAACTCCCGCCGCCTCTGAGGAATGTTCCAAACGCCTCCCGACTCCATCGCATACCAGATAACCATCCTCCCGCGATACAAATACGTTAGAGAAAGGAGCGGCGAACTCTCGGGGATCCGAAAGTCAAAATCCTTTTTACGACTTACATCCCCGCCGAAATAGGCCAGTCGTTTTTCGTTCAACCAGCGGTCAATCTGATTGATGAGCTTATCGAGGTCGTCCTTCAGAGGTGCGTCCGGTTCGAGCATTTCCCGAAGCTGCTTGAGATAAGCGAGGCGAGCACCATCGTCGTCGGCATTGCCCGCCTTTTCGATGATACCTTCAATCTCGTCGTCGCCCGCAGCCCGCGCAGCACAAAGTGTCGCCGCGAGTGCCAGCACCAATAAGAAGACGATCAGAGTCGGTACGGTCCCTCCGCATTTTTGGCAAGTCCACGATGCTGTCATTTTACGACCTCAAATTCAGCGCTGGCGGCGAACAGGTCCCACTCGTAAAGATATTTGTATCCCATTGCGGGGTTGCCGGTTATTCTCTCGAATCGGCCCTGCCCACTGGCCGATCCTGAACCATAAGCGCAGTGACCTCCGGCCAGCAAGATGGCCCCAGCACAAGCAATGCTGAAGGTGAAAAGCTTTGATCTCATCCGGACTACCCTTCCAGCCAAATGTGGTTTCGCCCCACGAGCCGGCTGTATGCACGCTAAGCGACTACAACCGAGACTATTCATTTTCGTATATAGCCTCAAACCACGTGCAATAAATATAGCATACTTCGCCGATATTTTCAACCTCCCGTTGTAGCCGGCGCGCCTCGCGGGTGTGGGCGGGTCTTCCGGCAAGTGATTGGGACGCTCGTCAATACTCGTTCACGAGGCGCAGCACAGCCGCTATCGTCATTGCGAGGCCCCCTTGGGGCCGTGGCAATCTCCCGCTTTGGAGTGGTTTGAGATTGCCGCAGTCGCCTACGGCTCCTTCGCAATGACGCAGTGTGGAATCCTTTGTCAGAAAGAGTCTCACAGTGTGCCAGGAAAATTAGCCACACCCCGCTTCGCCGGGCTCGATATCGTCCCATATTATCAACGCTGCCAGGCAGATGAGCGAACGACTGAAAAAAAGATACAAGCGGCCCATTTTTTGTTCGGTTTTTGTTTGGGTTCTCCGGTTCTGTTTGCCGATATAGAGATTTGCCTATGGATGCAAACGACAGATTTATAAGGTTTGGAACTGGAAGAGAAATGAACGGCGATAGAGACAAGCAGCTCGAGCCGGTGTGCAAATTCGGGCCCGGCGGGGAATTCGTTTCGTTCTGGCCGGCCGAACCCGCGGAACATTCGCAGCATTGCCACAGCAGTCTGGCGCACTTGCTGAACAAATTGGCCCGACTGATAGCCGCGCCGCCCGCTCCCAAGCCTGGCGGCACGTTAAGCCAGGTCTCGGCCGCCCATCACGAAGACCCCCGCATTCTCCGGAGCAAGGAGGAATTTGAAAATGCAGTTAAGGACACCGGCAACCGAAAACCACCTGACGCCCCGCCAGCTACAATTATTAAGAGCGATAGCCTCTTTTCAGGTGAGCCGATGCTATTGCCCAACGATAGCGGAACTGGCGAACGAATTAGGCATAAGCCGAAGCACCGTATTCGAGCATATCGGCCAACTGCGAAGAAAAGACCTGCTCCTGGCGTGCCCGGGCAAGGCTCGCTCTTTGAAACTCACTTCAAGAGCGCAAGAACTGCTTAGCGGGATCGAGGATGGCTGTCCGGCAGACCCAACCGCTCGCCCAGCGGCCATACCGCTTGTGGGCATCGTAGCTGCCGGCCATCCGATAGAAGCCGTTGAAAACGCCGAACCCTTGTCTTTAGAGTCGTATTTCGCCATCGACGATGAGACGTTTGCTCTTGAAGTGAGAGGCGACAGTATGATCGGTGACGATATCCGCGACGGTGACTACGTGGTTTGTCACCGAAGGTCCACAGCAGAGCAGGGTCAATTGGTCATCGCCATAGTCGATAATGAAAACGCAACGCTAAAAAGGTTCCACAAAGAAAATTCTCGCATCCGATTGGAACCGGCCAACGACGATTATGGGCCTATCTATTCGGACAACTGCCGAATCGAGGCTGTCGTCGTGGGATTAGTGCGGAAGCTTTGAACAGCACATTAAGGCTCAAGCCGAAGCGACAACTTGCGCAGGGCTCTTCGATATCTCCTGTTGTACAATTTCTACGAATCGCTCGACCATCATCAGGGCAGGCCATCTGCGCCGCCGGCGCCGCTGGTTTTCATCGGCCCAAATCAGCGCAAACGGCATAATGAGCGCTTCGACGCTCGTACCTTCAAGCTCACTCGCCAGCCGGCCCAGGACCTCGGACATTCTGGCCGGAATGTAGATTCTCTGGGCCTCGCCGGCCCCGCCGCCACAGGCCACGGAACCACCGGTCACAGAGTGGTCCCGGCAGACCATGGGTCTTTGCTCATAAATAGTACAAATGCCCTTGCAGAGAAAAGGACAGGGTAGCTTGAAATCTGCATACCACTTTGACGCAGCGTTCAGCAGCTCGGCGGCGCTGTCGGCCGTTCCGGCCCTCGCCGCCTCTGCGAACAAGTCCGGAGGCTGCTGTCCCAAAATGCGCTGTGCCGCCGAAAGACAGGCCCGCTCGGCCGACAGACGACGCATCTGAGGCATCGCCAACGTATCCTGTCTTAGACGAAATACTTCCGGGACCGCCAGAGACACCAGATAATAGCAGCAAGCCGAGCAGCCCTTGCGGCAGGGAATATGGCCACCGTCGACGAGCACCATTTTAGTGACCTTGTCGGTGATCTTTGTCGAGACCGCGCGCGCCAACGGCACAATATCCGCCAGCGTTGCCTGCTTGTTTTCAACGCAAATGAGCAAATCCACCGACTCGCCGAAAATATCCAGCTCACGCCTGATAATCTGTCCGTCGCCGGCACAGCTATTCCAGACCGGCTCGGATTCGTCAAACACCGTTATGGCCGAATCCTCAGTCATAACTCGCATGCCCTTTCGCAGCCAAGGCTCAAGCGCCGACTTATTGTCCAAAAGGAATACCCGCCATCCGTGCAGTTCTTTCCAAGTACTCCTCAATACAAACAAAGTTCCGTTCGCTCTATCGGACGAAACGGTGCTGCGTCTATCCTGGCGACTACGGGGTTTTTCGAAAACCCGCCTTCTTATGCGAAAAATGCTGGGAAATGCCAGGAATTCCCTTGAAACTCAACAGCAATTTTCCTTACAGGGGCCTTTATTCGGACGTTCTGGATGCAGGCGGCAAATGGGTAAATGCGGAGGCGCTCCGGGTTGTGGACTGCTCTGCTGCGTGCAATCAGGCCGTACGCACTATGGTCATTGACGCCTACGTTGTAAATGAGCCGTCTGGCGTCTCAAAAGTCGGATATGGGGTCCTACGGCGTTATCTTCAGAATATCCCTGAAAAACCTCGATAATTTCCTTGACATATCCTCCCGGCCTGCTACAGTATTCGCAGAGTGGTGATGTGAAAGGCTCATTTTGAGGTAACATTTCACACCGCAAACACTACCACGATTAACTGAACATGTTTCTTGTCTGTATATTGGCTGTCGGCTTGAACTCAACTGCGGCTGCGTCG
>JAGMDR010000450.1 GCA_023128595.1 Planctomycetota bacterium
GCTCTTTGTCAATGGGACCAAACCGGTGGCGTCCAAACCTTTTCCCGTCAATCCAAAGGCGAACTCGTCCAAAGTGGCGATTGGACAGGAACGTGATGCGACGAACCATCCGGGCCATGAGTCCTTCGACGGTGAGCTGGCCCGCTTACTCATGTGGGACCGTCCGCTGAGCAACCAGGAGTTTGAGAGAACACTATCTTTGTTGAAAAAAACTTACGTGTTGTCCCCGATGGCAGCCGAGGAACACGCCTTCGGCAGTGCCTGGGCCGACTACGAAGGCCAACGCGACTGGATCGGCAAGGATTACTGGGCCAACCGGCTGCAGGACTGGGAGATCCGAAACGGAAGGCTCGAGTGCAGGCAGCGGGTCGCCAACAAGCCGATGCGCACCGTTCACCTGCTGACCCGGCGCCTCAGCAAGGAAAAGGGCCGGCTCGAGATGAGCGTCCGCTGCGGACTGATCGACAACATCAGCAAGACCGAAGGCGTGGCGTCCAATACTGCCGTGGGCTTTCTGTTCGGGGCAGGACCCAAGCTCGACTACCGGGCGGCCGCGCTGATCCACCACAGCCCCGGCCCTTCGGGCGGTTACTTCGCAGGTGTCAACGGCGCCGGAGAGGTTTTCATCCGAAGCTTCGAAGAGGCCTGCTCCTTCGATATGAAGGCCCCCCTGGGAGCACCGACTGCACCCGACCGATCCACGCCCGTTCACAAAAGATTCGTCGATGATCTCGACCTGAAGCTCCGAGCAGAGCCCGACGACAGCGGCGGCGCCTACAGTGTCACGCTTGAAGCCTTCAACGCCGGGACCGGCGAACTCATCGGTAAAGCCACGAAAACCGTCGATGCCGAGAAAATGCTCGGGAGCCTCGCGGTGGTTTCGCACCCCGGCGGGCGGCAGTCCTCCGAGCGGTTCTGGTTCCGCGACTGGGATCCCCAGCGCAGGACCTTCGAGGCCTGGGCACACGCCACCGCACGCCACTGGTTCAAGAGCTGGTACGTCGGCGGCTCCAAGGTCAAGCCCCGGGACGGCGCATTCGGACCGGTCGTCTGCACTCAGTACACCATACACAACGGCACCCTAAAACTTACCGCCCAACTGACACCCCTCGGTCCAAACGATCCGAAGAACGTCCACCTTCAGATCAAGCGGGGCGGCGCCTGGAGGAGCATCGCCGAGACCGAGCCCAATCCCATGGGCTGGACGGCCACTTTCCGACTCCACCGCTGGGACGCCGGTAAGAACGCCTCCTACCGCATCGTCGCCGAAGCCGACCCGCAAGCGCCCTACCCGGCAAACGGCGGAATCATCCGAAAGGACCCGGTCAACGAGCGACGGATCAAAGTGGCCGCATTTACAGGCAACATGATGGTCCGCGGCGGATACGAGTACCCTCTGCCCTATGGCGTCGATCCGCCGTATCCCATTGAGCTCGAGGGCAAGCCCGTCACGCACTCGACCACGTTCCGCTGGAACGACCGCGTCTATTTTCCCCACAACGAAGTCGTTGCCAACGTCGCCAGGCAAAAGCCCGACCTGCTCTTTTTTTCAGGCGACCAGGTCTATGAAGGCAACCCCACCCGCGCTCAGGAAAGCCCCCTTGATGAGGCCCACTTGGATTATCTCTACAAGTGGTATCTCTGGTGCTGGACGTGGCGCGATCTGGCCAAGGACATCCCCTGCATCTGCATCCCCGACGACCACGATGTCTATCAGCGAAATATCTGGGGCGACGGCGGCGAGTTCTCGCCCGAGGGCGACCTCGACGGCAGCTACGGCGGATACTTCATGCACCCGGACTGGATCAATATGATCCAGCGCACGCAGACCTCGCACCTGCCTGAGCCGTATGACCGGCGCCCGGCCAAGAACGGTATCGACGTTTACTTCACCGATCTGACCTGGGGGGGCGTCGGCTTCGCCATGATCGAGGACCGCAAGTTCAAGTCCTTCCCCTCGGTCGTTCAAGCTCAAATGAGCCGCGACAGCCACATCACCGAGAAGGCCTGCGACATCACCGAAGCCGATGTGGAAGGCGCGGTCCTGCTCGGCGAACGGCAACTGCGCTTCCTGCACGAGTTCTCCAAGGACTGGCGCGGCCAGGAAATGAAAGCGGTCCTGAGCCAGACCATCTTCGCCAATCTCCAGATACTCAATCCCCGCAAAGACGGTGTCCCCCAGGACTTCTCTATTCCGCTCGACCGAGACCTCGACTCCAACGGCTGGCCACAGACAGGCCGACGAAAGGCCCTGCTCGAGATGCGCCGCGGCTTCATGGTCCACATCGCCGGTGATCAGCATCTGGCCAGCACCATCCACCACGGCGCCGACGAGTGGGAAGACGCCTGCTGGTCGCTCTGCGTGCCCTCGGTCGCCAACTATTACGCCCGATCCTGGAACCCGCAGTTCGCGCCGAATGACGGCAGGCCCGGCAAAGAGCCCTTCTCCGGCCGATACTTCGACGGATTCAAGAACAGGCTCACCGTCGCCAATGTCGCCAATCCCAACCACGACGCCAAGGGCGGCGACTACCCCGAACCCCTCGAGATGCACCGCGAGATGCCGGGCTACGGTATCGTCATCTTCGACAAGGCGGAGCGCACGATCAGTCTGGCCTGCTGGTCTCGCGTCGCCGACCCCGTCTCCGGCAAGCCGTACCCCGGCTGGCCCATCGTCGTTGCCCAGGAGGATAACTACGCCCGCGCTGCCAAGGCGTGGCTGCCAACGCTCGAGGTCAAGGGCATCGAGCATCCCGTTATCCAGATCATCGACGAGAGCAGCGGCGAAGTCGTTTATACCCTTCGCATACGCGGCAATACCTATCGCCCCAAGGTCTTCAAGGCCGGCAAGTACACAGTCCGTCTCGGCGAACCCGATACGGACACCTTCCAGACCTTCAAGGGCATAGACGCAACGGCCGACAACAAGAAGAAGTTCGCCATCGACTTCTTTCCTTAGAACTTTGTGCCAAGATACGAGGCCTGACAACGAAAGGACACAATCATGAAAAGACGTCAAATGCTCAAAACCTGTGTAGCTGCCGCAACCGCCGCCAGCGTCACATCAACACTAACCCCGACCGCAAGAGCCGAGAGAAAGACCGCTGCACCTATCGATTCGAAAAAGATGGTCGCCACAACTCTGGAGTGTTTCACCACTGGCGGCCGGGGCTGCTCCGAATCGATACTCTCGGCTGGCTGCCAGGCACTGGGTATCGAAAGCGACCTGGTGCCGGACATTGCACTGGGCTTCGCCGGAGGCGTCGGGTTGCGGGGAAGGATGTGCGGCCTATTGACAGGCTCAGCCATGGTCGTGTCACTGGCCGTGGCAAAAAAAGAGAAAGACTACGCCAAAAAGAGCATGCAGAGCCTCCAGATCACCGGGCGTTTGTGCAACAAGTTCGCCCAGCAGTTCGGTTCATGCCGATGCCGTCGGCTGTGCGGCCTGGACCTGACCACACCCGAAGGTCGAAAAAAACTCAAGGAGGAGGTCAAGTTCCAGGTCTGCACCAGATACGTCCGTCAGGCCACCGAATCCTTGGCCAAGGAGCTGATGGCCCTCTGAGCCACCGACGAAGCTGTCCTACGCCCGGCCACCGCCCTGCTGTTAGCCCTTAAACAAGCGAGTTATTTTTGCGGTAGAGGTGACGAAGGCGGCGGCTCCGGCTGGTCTTGACGATCCGGCAGCCTCTTGCCTCGTCTGCGCATTTCATCTTTGGCCTTCTCCTCTTTCCCTATCGCTTATCATCAATCATCAGTATAGTTGGAGCGCTCATATCTTCTCCTTCGGCAACGACAACATAATGCCGGTTCCATTTCCTAATTCACTTTCGAGCCTGGTCTTTGGCTAATGTCGGCAAAGATATTTCTTCAAGTACGAGCCTCGTCAGATCAGAAACGCTTTGCCCGACCTCTTTTGAAAGATCCGTGCTTAGCTCTATTGCTTTTGGCTCTATACCCATCACGGTAATTTCGCAGTCAGTCAGACACGGGCATACGTGCTTCAATAACTCGAGGGCATCTGCCGTTTTTACCTGATGAGCGGAGTGCATTTGATTTTGTACGGCGTGCAGCTCATCGAAGTCAAACCTATAAACTTGCCCCGGTTTTCCTCCCGCACGGATGGCATCGATGACAAGGACTTTCTGTGGTTTGTTTAGATAGGCCATAAGAGACAACAGGTCGCATCCACAGTCAATAATCTTCACGTAGGATGGCATGGGGATTCGGGACAGACTATCTATGATATGTAACCCTACTCCCTCATCGCCGAGAAGTCGATTTCCCACCCCGACGATCATGATGCTACCACGCGATTTATCTACCTTCTTCTTTAATAGAGTTGTGCTCACTCAAAGTTTACCTCCAGTAAATGGACGGCACACGATATGCACGGATCATAAGCCCTGACGACCATCTCCAGCTTTGGGGCTATGGATTCCTTCGGCTGATCGATTAGATTCTCAACTGAGCTGCGAAGGTCCTTTTCGATGTTTGCCAAGTTTTGAGCCGTTGGGGTGATAACGTCAGCTTCGGTAAGCCGGCCGGCTTTGTCAAAGCTATAACTGTGGTAAAGCGTACCGCGTGGGGCTTCAACGGCGCCTGTTCCTGTGCCGGCTCGGGCCTCGACTTCAACCGGCTTTTCTTCCCTTATCCCTGCTCCAAGCAATTCATCAATGATTTCCGTGGACCTCTCTATAGAGTAAACTAACTCAACGGCTTGAGCAGCGTTGTTGTAGAGCATGTTCCCTGAAACTGTATCGAGACCCAACTTTCCTCTGGCTTTTCCGGCTTGGCCGGATAGGTTTTCCCCATTCAATACCATCCTTGCCAAAGCCCCGACTGCAAAAGGCTTGCCTTTGAACAAGCTCTGTTTCGCGTGAGAATGTGCGACAACTCTCTCGTTACAAATCTCCTTGTACATCCCGATATCTTTGGTTTCTCCCGTTGACAAAAGGATCTTGTCTCCGAACAAGCTGTACCCGGCTCTGTCAGAGGACAGGGCAACATAGACATCGGGCGATGTGCAGAAATCGGGCACTTGCAGGCCGGAGACAAGATCAACCGTGGCCAGACTTTGTTCCAATCCCCTTTTGAGCTGCTCCTTCAAATCAAGCAGCGCACCTCGAGTCGGCAGCCTTCCGAAACCACCAACTACGGCGTTTACAGAGTGAATGGCTCTGCCGCCTATGGCTTCTTGAATCGTATTGGCCAGCTTCTTCAACTCCAAACCCATCTTCACTTCCTGTAGATGGTCGGAAGCCAGGGCGATGGCGCTGGGATAGCCTAAGAAATCAGGGATTGCCAGGCAGAATAAATGCAAGGCGTGGCTTTCAATGTTGCCTCCCTGAACCAAAAGCTCTCGCAACAGACGTGTTTGCGGGCTTACTTTGATACCGAGGGCACTCTCAACAGCCATTAAGGAAGCTACCGTATGGGATGCAGAGCATATAGCACATATCCGCATCAAAATCGGCGCAACTTCGTCGTAGTTTTTACCAACCACCAACGGCTCGAAGAAGCGAGGGCCTTCGAAGATATCCATATTTACGTCGGCGACTTTGTCGTCCTTAATTCTTACTGTTATACCACCGTGCCCTTCAACGCGACAAAGGTGGTCAATGACTATTGACTTATGCATTCGCACCTTCCTTAAGGATTTTGTCTTCAAAGCAATCGGCTGGAGCGGCAAAGGTTCGCAGCCGGTTCTGGATATCGACCCATGTAAATCCCTTTTCCCTGAGCAGTCTTACCTCGGAGGAGACATTTGCCTCCTCGACAGGTCCCCGGCAGCCGATACAGGGCCGGCCATAGCTCGGGCAGCGAGCCTTGCAGCCGGCTACCGTTATCGGCCCCAGACAGAGCTGTCCCTTCTCGACTAATAGACAAGGGTACTCTGACATCTTGCACTCTGTGCAGACTGAGTAATTGGGCAGACGAGGCAGGTCCCCGTGCAGCAAAGAAGCTACTGCCTGCAATAATTGCTCCTTCTCTATTGGACAACCCGATATAGCAAGGTCAACCTTGACAAAACTGCTTAATGGCTGCGGAACAACGGTATCAAATACCTGGCCCGCGGGACCGTAAACCTTATTTTTAAGTTCCTCCCGAGGGGTCTCATTACTCATCGCCGCTACGCCGCCCCAGACAGCACAGGTGCCGATAGCGATAAGCAATTTTGCCCTTTCTCTGAGGTTTTTTAGCATCTCTTCATCTTTCGGCTGCACCACCGTTCCATCAACGAAGACGATATCTAAAGGGCAATTTTCATCGCCGCCCGACATAGCCATTGGAAACGATTTAATGTCCAGTGCTCCGGCGATATCAAGGAGCTCTTCCTCGCAATTTAAGATGACTAACTGATCCCCGGCACAGCCCGTTAATCCATATACGCCTACCTTCGGTTTGCCCATCATCCGATCTCCTTAGATCATCTCTGGTAAGTTTATGGCGTCCCAGTAAGTAAATATTGGTCCGTCAAGACACGTGTATTTGTAACCGACCATACAGTGTCCGCATTTGCCCACGCCGCACTGCATGTTCCTCTCCAGCGACATCAGTATCCTGTCCTTTGGAAAATTCCTCTTAAGCAATTCATTCAGTACAAACTTGAACATTATCTCCGGACCACAAATCGCAGCGTATGTGTTGCTGGGGTCGATCTCCGCGTGCCCGAATAAAGTCGTGACAACGCCAACGTGCGCCTTCCATATCCCGGATTCATCTGTGTCCACCGTAAGAAGACATTTCACGTCCGCACGGTCGATAAGATTCAACAACTCATATTTGAACAGCATATCATCCGGGTTCTTTGCCCCGTACATCAGCGTGACATTATTAAACTTCGACCGATTATCCAAAGCATACCAGAGAAGAGACCTCAAAGGCGCCATGCCTAAGCCGCCGGCAACGAGTAGAAGATTGTTTCCTTCCAGTTTCTCAATGGGAAAACCGTTGCCGTAAGGGCCCCTGACACCCACCAGAGCGTTTGGACGCAGCCTGAATAGGGCATCGGTAACGTGACCGATGCGTCTGACGCAGAGTTCGATATTTCCCGGGCGGGTGGGAGAAGAAGATATCGAAAACGGAGCCTCGCCGGTCCCTATGACGCTCAGCATCACGAACTGACCGGGTCTGTACGTAAAGCTCTCAGCCATCTGTTCCTTCTCAAACCTTATCTGGAAGAGCTGGTGGTCCGGTATCTGCGGAAGAGTCCGAATGATTCTTGCCGGATGGGGCAAATAGGGGTTCTCAGGTCTTACGCCGCTGCAATGATTAGACACGGATCTCACTCCTTAACTTGCTGATAACCTCGACAATATCAATCCCAGCCGGACAGTAGGCTTTGCATCGTCCGCACCCAACACAACTCGGCCTTCCGTACTGGCTTACAAAACCTCTCTGTTTGTGAAAATATCTATTCTTTACTCTCGAGGAGCGCTGAGCTCTGAAGTTATGCCCCCCAGCCACCAAAGCGTAATCTTTGAAGAGGCAGGAGTCCCATATCCTCTTCCTTTGGCCGGTATTACCATCCAGGCTGAGCTCGTCAAAGACACTGTAACAATAGCATGTTGGACAAACCATCGAGCATATACCACAACTCAAACATTTCTCTCCCACTTCCTCCCAGACATGGCTTTCGTATTCTAAATCCATGATCCCGGGTAAATCCTGAAGTTGGATTTCTGCCTGGAAACTGTCTCTTCTCTGGACGGAATTCCTCTTGTATGCCTCTCGGTCCTCTTTTTTAACCTGGCGAAACAGCGAATCCGCCGCCCTGACCATATCGTCCCCTAAGCTTGTCCCCACGCGGACAAGGTAGGAATCGCCAATATCAGATAAAAACAGATCGAAGCCTGTATCGACAAAGTCTGTCCCCGTAGAGCGACAGAAGCAGAGGTCGTCAGGAATGCAATCCAAGCCAATAATTGCCACTTTACTTCTTCGAGCAAAATAGTAAGTATCTACATATTTGCCGCCAAAAACCAGGTCAAGTATCTTCAGGCCATGAATCTCACAGGGGTGGACCCCAAAGATTACATACTTCTTGTCCGCTTCTTCAACCGGCAGCTCATAACCCTTTTCAGCACAGAAATTAAACATGACATCCGTGGCCTTGAAGAAATACTTCTTCAGCGGCAAGATGGTTCTTGTGTAATTGAGCTCTATCTCGGACAGGTCGCTTACCGGTGCAAACACCAGGCTTTTCTCACCCCTCTTGGTAGGGGCATGGAGTTCGCCGAAAGAGCGCAAATGACCAATAAATTCGGCAAGATTTTCTTTAGGTAGTATTACTATTCGCATTGTTTCACCTTTGTTTTGGGCAGATAAACGCAGAAGGTGCTCCCCTTCCCAACCTCGCTGACCACCTTAATAGACCCGTTATGTGCTTCGATTATCCTCTTCGCTATCGGCAGTCCCAGGCCGGTGCCGCTGACACCTCGAGTTTCCTTACTCTTTACCCTGAAAAACTCATCGAAGATAAAATGTAAATTGTCTTTAGAAATCCCTATCCCCGTATCAGAGATCTCCACCACCAAATCATTGACTTCCTCTCCCACACTTACTATCACCACCCCTCCTTCACGATTGTACCTTATCCCATTACTAATCAAGTTCGCAAAGGCTTGTTTTAAGACTTCTTGATCGCCTTGAACCATCGGAACGTCATCACGCAGATTCAGCTTGATGGTGACCTTCTTGGCCTCTGCCAACGGCTTCAAGAGCTCTAAGGTTTCGGAAAGGACAGGAGCCAGAGCAACCGGTTCGAATCCTTCTGTTATCTCGCCTGATTCAATGCGGGACATATCCAGCCAGTCGTTGATGATCTGTAGAAGATCGTCAATATACTTGCTTGCTTTTTCTATCATCTCCTTCTGCTCAGTGCCCACCTCACCGGTGAATCCCCCAATGATCACCCCAAAATACTGCTTGACGGAGGCAAGTGGTGACCGCAGTTGGTGAGAGACAAGGGTTACGAAGTTCTCTTTCATCATCTCCTTTTCTCGCCGTAATCGTGCCGAATCAACAGCAAGTCTTCTTCTTTCCAAGCCCCTTTTGATGACAATCCTCAGTTGGTCCGGCGTGAATGGCTTGGCGAGGAAGTCGTAGGCATTCCGTTTCATCGCTTCCACGGCCGATTCTATGGTTGCATAGCCGGTGATAACTACCGAAACAATGTTCGGATCAATATCCCGGATTCTCTCCAAGAGCTCCATGCCATTCATTCCGGGCATCTTAAGGTCAACCAGAATTAAAGCAGGTTTTACATCCCTTATTTTCTGCAAGCCGCTATCCCCATCTACCGCTGTTTCGGTCCGGTATCCATCTTTGGTCAGGGTCTGGCAACAGGCATCCCGCATACCTTTCTCATCGTCAATAACGAGAATGGTAGCCTGCCCTTGCGTTCCATCCTGCTTCTGTGATGTTGTAAAGGCTTCTCTCATCACATCCTTCTATTCTTTCAAGAGCTTCTCGACCCGCTGCAAAAGATGCTCCGGTTTGACCGGCTTCTCCACAAAGTCATCTGCCTCGAAGTATTCCCCGTCTATATTAGGAGAGAACTTGAAGCCGACTTCCTTATTAATGGCTGATACGGCCAATACGGGAATCTTCCTCAGTTCGGGATCATGTTTTAGCTTATAACAGAGATCAAAGCCGTCGGTCAACCTCTCCATCATAATGTCCAGGAGAATCAAATCAGGTCTGAGCTTCACGATTTTCTCCATCCCCTCTTCCTTATTGTAGGCGGCTTCAACCTGGTAGCCCCTGCTCTCGAGGATGGGCGTGATAGCTGTAATAAAGCTTGGGTCATCGTCGATCAGCAAGACCTTTTGCGGTTTATTCATCTCTTTCACATCCTTAACTTTTCCTATTCTTTTGAACACATCTCGAACCGCTTCCTTCAA